>JBKJKH010000096.1:0-2966 GCA_046597595.1 Gemmatimonadaceae bacterium | reverse complement strand
CGACGGCGCTGGGGAACAGCTGGTTGCGGTGACACCAGCGGTCATCTGTTGTGTTGCGTTGCGGAGGATCGACGATCCCGCCGGCGTTACTGCGACGGCAGAGACCGAACAGGGAGGAGTAGCCGCGTCGCATGAAACAACCGTTAGCGACGCAAGGATTGCTGATCCGGCAGCGCTGGCGCGGACGAAACAGCGTAGTTCCGACATGCGGCGTCGGATGTTCGGAAATGCGGAGGATGCCATATGTCGTGTCTATCCCGAACGTCGAGCGACCCATGGACGCGCGCGCATCGTCGCGACACCCCAGGCACACTCTGGTAGGCAATCAGCGCGCAAGAATAGCGCGCCAACAGCCTGTTAGGCAGGGCAAACACTTGATCCAGTGCAAGGTGTCGAGCTCCGGTCACGCAGGTTTGTTTCCTTCGCAGGACGCGGGAAGCAGTGTGGAGGGCAGGACTCCCGACCGCAGGCGATGCGTGATACCGGTCAGTAGAGCAACAGCAGTCCAAGGCACCGCGAGACGGTGGAAGTCGGCGTCCTCGCCCGCTCTTTCACGGAACTGTTTTACGAATGTATTCCCTGGTTGAAGTGACAGTCGAGGATACCTGGTTCACCAGAATGATCCGGGAGTCGCTGACGGTTCCGGAAAAAACGTCGGTGGTGGGAGCCCAGGGAAAAAGCAGATGGTTGTCGCAGCTGAAAAAGAATTCCTTCGCACCGTGTACGGTACCGACTTCCCATTCAGTACCGCCAACTTCCACGCTCCCACAATCGTCGCAAGCGGGCGCGGAGGAGCGGTGACGGTGACGGTGGCAGCGCCAGAAATGCTTCCGCTTGCAGCCTTGACCGAGCCGGCAAACGTGCCGAGCGTCGAACCGGCGGTGAATACGCCTGCAGTGGCATCGACACTACCGCCCCCATTCACCACAGGACCATGAAGGCGCGACAGAGAGGACGTTGCCGCCAGCATCGCGCCCCACCGCAGTGAATGCCTGCGTCGTGCCCGCAGGAACAGATGCCGGGTCGGGCGCCACGGTGAGTACCGCGAGCGGTCCGGGCGTCACGGACACCGTCGCAAATCCCGCGATCGCGTCGACGCCCGCTCGAACAGTGTTCGCGTACGTTCCCGGCACGGTTGCAGCGACGAACGACCCTGCGGTGCTGATCGAGCCACCGCCCGATACAACCGACCACGCCGGCGAAACCGGTACGACGTTGCCAAATGCGTCTTCGCCACTGGCGGTGAACGTCTGTGACAGGCTGATGGCCATCGTCACGGCGTCAGGCGAGACCTTGATCGAGGCGAGCGCGCCAGGCGCAACGGTAACGGTCGCACTGCTCGACACTCCTCCAGCCGTTGCCTCGACCGTGTTCGCGAACGTGGACGCCACGTTTCCGGCCGTAAAGACGCCCGCCGGTAATCGTCCCTCCACCAGCGACGACCGACCACACGGGCGAAATCGGCAGCTCAGCGCCAGCGAACAGTCCAGCCAGCGCAATCGTCACCACGGCATGCGGGCGCAGAGCGAACAAACCCATCAATCCTCCGATTGGGCTATGGGGCGGCCGGATCGCGCCGATTTGACATACTGCAGTCCCCGGGAATTTTAGTCAACCATCGCGGGCGCTCCTCTCAGAAGGCACCAGGGCGAGGATGCTGAAACTGCCGGTACTGGAAAGCTGAGGCACTGAACGACTCACGACTTCTTTCAGGGTCGAGACAGAGTGCGTGTGCCGGGAGAGAAGCTACTTGTTCGGCTTCTTCGGCTCCCCGCCCTTTCCCCCGTACGCGCTCTCGTGCTCGTTCTCATGCCCTTCAGCCTCGCCATCCGTGCCCCGCGTCGCTTCGGAGCCAGCTCCGGTCGAGCCGGCACCGGTTGAGCCCGCATCGGGTGACCCTACGCGGGCCCCGCCGTCGTCGCCGTACCCCTTCTGCCCGTCCTGGCCACGATCGGGTTTATTCGCCTCCGGATACGTCTTGTCGAAGTTGCCCATGGTCCTCGGGTCTGGAGTCGCCTTCTGGAGTGCACCGAGCGTGCCGAAAAGCGTAACTGACCGCCTCGGCAAATCGTCCTCCGAGACAAGCCGTATGTCTACTCGTAGCAACGTGATCCATTCTCGGGCAGCTGTCCTGATGCGCGGTGTCGTATGACCGTGCCCGTCAGCGCCACGCCTGCCGCGCCCTCTCCGCTGACATCCAGTTCGGCGGAGAAGGCGACGTTGTCGCGCGAGCTCGCCGATTTTCTCATCGAGTTCTCGATCGCGCTGCACAAAACCGCGATCTACCCGGAAGGACACCCGCTTCTCGATAGTGCGGTCGAGGGGATCGCACGACGGTTGAGCGTCCTGCTGAGTGACATGCGCCCGACGCTCTCCATCGGCGTCGCGCGCCGCCAGTTGATCATCGAGGGCGTCGCCACCGACGCGAACCATCCGGTGCTCCGCGATCTCGCGTCGCGACTCCACCGTCATCATCTCGGCGCCGTGAAGTTCATGTACGGGATCACGCGCGAAGAGATGTCGGATATGCTCAAGCTCGTGGCCCTCGACGCGGACCGCCAGAAACTTCCACTGGGGCTGCAGGGGCACGAGGTCCTCCAGCAGTGGGAGCGCGCTCGCCTCTTCCCGCTCACGTTTGAGCAGCTGGAATTGCTCGACGAAGGCGATGAGGATGAGAACGCAGAAGAGGGAGGGGCGCCGCAATCGCGTGCAGGTGCGGGGCGCGCGGCACAGCTGTGGATCGGTCTCGCACGCGCCGCGATGGCCTCCGAGTCGGAAAAGATCGAGGAAAGGGCCGACGAGCCGCCTCCGTCCACGGATCCGGTGGCCGTCGCAAAGGCGATCGACGAGCACGGCAAGGACACCGCCTACGATCAGGTGGTTGTTGGCTACCTCCTCCAGATTGCCGATGAGCTCAAGACGCGGCAGGGGCAGGAGAACGGGGCGCTCCAGAAGCGTATTTCGCG
>JBKJKH010000077.1:0-7641 GCA_046597595.1 Gemmatimonadaceae bacterium | reverse complement strand
TGATGGCCATCGGCAGGACAGCAGCAACCGCCGTCGTGTCTCCCCTGGCGGCGGTGGATGAGGCCGCCCCGCTGGCGACCGCGGGCGGCGCATCGCCGCGTCGGGCGACCGCGACGGCAGCCAGCAGCCCGAGAAGCCCTCCGCTGATGATGACGGGAAGCCACCGGCGGGCTGGGCGCAGCGTCGCCGTCACGCGCATCAGGGCGGAGGGCTTCGCGATCGTGACCGGACGCGTCGGCCGGGGAGTAATCACGCGGCCCACGGGTAGCGGCACATCGACCGACGCGATTCCACGGTCGGGTGTGATGAGATTTCCGCTGGACCGCTGCGGAATGACGCTCGCCAGCGTGCGCACGTCCGGTCCAAGAATCACGTCCGTACCTACCACGACGGCGCCGTCAGTATTCGCGATCAGCGTCGCGAGCGCCGCGGAATCGTCGGTCACCGCCAGCAGGAGGAGCGCGCCAACCTCCTGAAATCCGCCGGAGAGCCTCCCCCAGCGAGGATTGCGGAACACCTCGTCGTGCGCGATTGGCTCGCTGCCGCTCGGCAGGATGAAGAGGTTCGGAAACCCCGCAACCTGTCGCGCAATGCGGTTGAGCGAGACGCCGTACACGAAGCTGTCGACGATGCCATGTGCGTCGTCGTCGGTAATGAGCGACTGGAGCGGTTCCGACTCACCGATCAGGTCGCCCACGGCCACCCGTCGTCGCGCCGACTGCAGCCGGGCGATGCCTAACGCGGCTAGCGCGACCGCGCGACCGTCACGACCGACGACCACCGCGGAGGAGACGTCATCGAGGCGCGCGGCGATGCGTCGTCCTGCATCCTCCCACACCGCATCGTTTCGCAGGTCGCCACTGGTCCTCACGGCACAGACTCGAATACCCAATACGTGCGGCCGGATTCGCGCCCCGCGCGCTCGGCTTCACCGCGGTTGGCGTACGGCCCGAGGACGACGCGGTAGACCGTCGTGTTGCCAACCTGCGCCGGAACCACTTTCGGGGACTCACGACCGATCCTGATCGCCGCCGCGATTTCCTGCGCCTGTGCTTCCGACGGAAACGAGGCGAACGAAACGATAAATCCTGGTGGACTGGCCGGGGTCGGCGGGCTCTCCGTGGCCAACGTATCCGTCACTGCGGCGCTATCCACTCGCAGGGAATCGGACGAAACCGCCGGAGTCGAGTCGGCACCGGCAAACTCGACCGGCTTGTCGATGCCCGCTGCGCGCGGGCGAAACCCGTTCCACACCAGCACGACCCAGAAGTCCTTCGCGCCGTTGGTCACGCGTCCTCTGGGCCGCAGCGTTTCGGCCTCCGTGACGATGACGTCTGCGCCGTCTGCGAGGAGCAGCGTGCCGTCAGGCGTCACCTGCGGAAGATCCGCGAGCCACTTCGACCGCACCGCGCCGAGCACGCGCGACGTGCCCACTGCGATGACCCACACGCTATCTCCGCGGACCGGCCGCACGAGCAGATACCGGCCAAGGGGGTCCATGCGCACGTCGCGCGCAGGGCCGGGGAGGGAAATGCTCTCGCCGACGAGATTGCGATAGCGATCCACCACCGCCAATACGCTGTCCGCGTCGCTCACCACGAAGGCGCGATCACCACTGGGGGTGGACGCGAGCGCGGTCGGTGCCGCCTGAAGTGCAATGGGGGGAACCGGTTCGAGCGTTTTTACCCTCAGCCCAACGAGGCCGCTGTCGGTGCCGAAATAAATGCGATCGCCCACCTGGCTGCGCACGTTGGTGGCGCCAACGTCCACCACGATCGAATCAAGCACGCGATCTGCCGGAGGTTGAAGGCGCCAGACCAGCGAGGTCTGCCCTCGGCGCCCCACCACGACAATAGTGCCGTCCGGCTGCGGAAATATTTCCCGCGCGCGCGTCGGGGGCGCGAAGCTCCACGCCTCGCCGGTCGGTGTCAGCCGGATGACCGCGCCATCCGGCTGGAGCGCATAGATCGACGCGCCGTCGGCGCTGGCGAAGGACACGAGTTTCGCCGAGGCGGGGGCGGCCGCGGCGACACCACCGAGCCGGAGATCCAGTCGCCGTGCGACGCCCCGGGCGTCGAGATAGGCGATGGATCCCCCTTCCTGGTCGAAGCCGAGCAGTTCAGCAGGGGCAGGGGCCGACGACGCTGCCGTCCAGATCGCCGAGTCGAGCTGCGTGATCTGGTACGCTCGCGCGACACCGCCCGCGCGTGGAATGCGCACGACGATGTGGTCGGAGCCGCGGGACGATGACGATGAGGGCGCGCTTTGCGCGGGGCTTCCGGCGCGACGGTCGGAGCAGCCGGCGGCTGGAAGCAGCAGCGCCAACGCGAGAAGCGTTCGCACACTCGAATTTACTCCGCGAGGCTCACTTCCTCAATACGGAAACGGCGTGCTCGTGGGCGGCCGCCTTCCAGCAGGACAGCTGGAAGCGCGGCGTATTGTGCGGCCTCTGGCGGACCCTCAGCGCCTGCCTAGAAGCTCGGTCCGAGCGTCCACACCCAGAAACCCTTCGTATTGCGCGATCCGTCCGGATTCAGTGAATCGAGCGGCTTCGTAAAATCCCAGCGAATGAGCGCGATGCCGAACAGGTTCAACCGGAGGCCGAAACCGTAACTCGTCAGCAGGAAGCGGTCGTTGGCGGTGTTGAACGGCTGGTTCGGGCGCCTGAAGTGCACCTGCTGATCCTTGCTCCACGCCACACCCGCATCGTAGAAGACGAGACCTTCGAGCGGCGGCAGGGAGATGGGGAGTATGCCGAGATCGAGCCGCCGGATGAGCGGGAAGCGCAACTCAACATTGGTCAGCGCGATTCGGCTGCCCAGCAGTTGCGCGGCGGTGCAGCCCACGCTGCTTCCGAGGCCAGGGTTACATCCGTACGAGAATCCGTTCTGCCGATCGTAACCGCGCACATAATTCGGGCGCCCGATGTATTTCGGGAACGACATCTCATCCCGCCCGACAGCGACTGCCGTTTGCGCCCGGCTTGCGATCGTCAGGAAGTTGAAGAGCAGCGCATCGTAGCGGCGATAATCCGCCGAATACTCGATCCAGCGCAGGCTGCCGATGGTCGGCTCCACCTGGAAGCGATAACGTCGCCCGAAGATGGGCCCCGTATAGCCCATCAACGTGTTGTCGGACACATACGCCACGTACGGCGCCGCGTAGTTGAGACGGCTGAGCTTCTCCGTGCCGCCGTCGAAGAACTCCGAGGCGAGCCCGGAACTCACGTCAATGACGCGCCGGATGTGCCAGACGGACTGCTCCAGGTTGTTGAACTGCGCGCCGAATTCGAAGCGGGTGAACCGATTCGTTGGATACAGGGCGGCGGCGAATGCCTGCCGGATCATGAAGCGTCCAATGTTCTGCTGCTCCAGCTGCCTGTTCGGGTTGCCGTCGATCGGCGCGTACTCGATGCCCTGGAAGAAGTAGTACGGCAGCTGCATCGCACCGGTGGTCCACTGGAGCCGCTTCGCGAGATTTGTGTAGCCGACGAAAACCTGCGCCTCGGAGATACGACCGTTGATCGCGCCGGAGACTGCCAGCCGGCTGTTGCCGAGCAGGTCTGCGAGCACGATCGTCGTTCCGCCGTAGACACCGCGCCCGAAATTGTCCGGCGAGTATCCCACGGTCGGCTGTGAGATGTATTCCGGCTGGAATCCCGTGCGGTATGCATAGTCCTTGAAGCGTGTCGTGTCCGGCAGCGCGAGCGTTGCGCTGTCGAGGATCGCGGCCACGCTGACGGGTGCCTCGCCGTCGAGCTTCGCGTTGCGCACGCCGGGAATCGCCGAAGGACGGAAGACGCTTCCTGACCGGTAGATGGAGGCTTTTCGCGTGGTGTCGAGGCTGGCGCTCGCCGCGACGGAATCGGCGCGCGTGCCGTTGCCCACCACGCCCACGGCGGAGGCAAGTGCGCTCGCCACGCGCTGCTCGGCGATGATGCTGTCGGCCGCGACGGTCTTCGCCACGACGGCGGCCGGGATCACGGGCTCGCGGAATGGCGCCTTCTTCAGGTTCCGCGGGTTCGACACCGACCAGACCGTGAAGTCGCCCTTCTCGTAGTAGACGTACGCGAGGCGATCGGCACCGCGGGCCCATGTGAGCGCCGGGCTGTACTCAGTGAAGGCGGACACGCCACCCATGACGTTGGTGAGCTGGAAATGCTCCCTGGCGTCGAAATCGTACAGGTAAATGTTCGGAATCCCCGTGCGGTTGCTTACGAAGGCTATCGAGCGGCCATCGGGCGCCCATTGCGGATTCAGGTTCAATCCGGCCTGGCCAGGGACTTCCGTGACCACGGACGTCGCCATGTCGTAGACATGAATCCGCCACCGGTCAAAACGCAGCACGCTGATATCGGTGTTCCCGCCACGCTCACTCGCAAAGGCGATCTTCTGCCCGTCGGGAGACCACTGTGGCTGGAGATCGCCGTACCGGTCGTTGGTCAGCCGCCGGAGGTTGGCGCCGTTTGCCGCGTCGACCACGTACAGATCGGTCATGCCACCGACCGAGCCGCTGAACACGATTCGCTTCGAATCGGGAGACCAGGTCGGGCTCCATGCGGCGTCCACCGGCAGGTCGAGTTTGTGGCTCACCTTCTTCTTCTTCATGTCCATCACGTAGAGCACGTCGCGTCCCTCGTGATAGCCCGTGAAGGCGAGCCATTTTCCATCGAGCGAGAACGCGCTCTGCGAATACAGCAGGCGCAATTCCTCGAAGTTCGGATTGGTGGTCGACTTGATGAGCCGCTTTGTGCGCTTGCCTGTCGTTGCGTCCGCGAGCCAGAGGTCAGGGAACACTTCGCCGCGCAGGAACCTGCCGGTCGCGATGAAGACGATCTGCTTGCCGTCGTTCGAGAGGGATGGCGCGACGAAAACGTTGCCGCCGGTGCGCTTGGCGTTGAGCAGGGGCTGCGAGAACTTGCGCGGCCGCTCACGCTCCGCGACCTGCGGGAGGTGTTGCGTCTGCGTCGCTTCGCGCCATTCGTCGCCCAACTCCTCGAGCGTCACGCCGAGTTCGCGCTTGAAGGCGCGTGCCACACCGACGTTGGGGACGGCGTTCATGATCTCGCCGACCGCCTCATCCCCCCAGCGTGCGCCGATATAGGCCCAGAGCGCAGCGCCGTAGGTGTACGGAAAATATTCGTACGGATCCTCCGTCATCTGCTTGATGGTCGGGAGGTGTCCGTTCAGCGACGCATCCCGCATCACCATCGCGGTATTCGGGTTGACAGGGCCGACGCTCAGGTATTCGGCCATGCCCTCCGCGAGCCAGAGCGGTGGGTTCACCGTCGCCAGCGCCTGCAGGCCGCCACCGGCACGTCCGCGCGCGAAAATATCGTACTGGAACTGGTGCACCATCTCGTGCGTCAGCACGTGCTCGAAACTCTTCCAGTCTCCGGTGAACGGGAGCAGGTTGCGATGCCGCAGTGCGTCGGTGACGCCGCCTGTGCCTTCGCCGAGGTCGCCGGTCACGTTGTTCTGGCCGAATGCTCCGCGTGTGTCGAAGAGGATGATCGGCTTCTTTTCGCGAAACTGGTGGTTGAGCAGGCGTGACAAGCGCGCGTAGGAGCGCTCGGCCATCCGTGCCGCGTCGACAACGGCGTGACGTTCCTCGGGGTAGTAATGGATGAGGAAGTGCTCGGTCTCGAGGACCCGCCACTTGAGACTCCGGTACTGCACCTGATTCTGCCCGAAGTACCCCTGTGCGCTGGCGGGGAGTGCGACCAGCGCACTCAGTGCGAGCGCCGCGACCACGCCGTTGATGAGTCTCATGACAATGCTCCTTGGGGGGCCAGGGCAATGCTCGGCGCATCGCCCCAGAGGCGCTCCAGCTGGTAGAAACCGCGCAGCGTGGGGTGGAACACGTGGACCACAAAGTCCACGAAATCGAGAAGGACCCAGCGACCCTGCTCCAGACCTTCGACGTGGTGCGCCGGCGACCCTTCCGCCTTCATGGTATCGGCCAGCCGCTGCGCCACGCTGCGCACGTGCGTGTCTGAGGTGCCACTGGCGACAATGAAGTAATCGGTCATGTCGGTAAGCGTCGAAATGTCGAGCAGAACGACGTCATTTGCCTTGAAGTCGAGGCAGAGCGCGGCCGCGCGGCGCGCGATCTGCTCGTTCGGCTGTGGCGCTGCCGGTGACGAAGCCATGAAGCCTGAGTAGGGGGTCGGTGAGAATGGGCAGACACCCCAGGCCGGTAAACGTTCCGGCGGGGTTCCTGATTCATGTTACGTCTGATGCATCAGGTGGGCCACTGCCCGAACCACGGAAACGGTACGCGCAGCGCGCAAAAAGAAGAGAGGCCGGAAACCTGTCGCCTTGAAATGCGACACTTTTCCAGCCTCTTCCCCCTACGCGACGGAGTCGCTCACCCGGCCAGCACGGGGACGGTCTACAGCTTTACCTCCGCGTGGCTCAGCCTCTGCGTCTCAGCCCTTGATCACCCACACCTTCACTTCGGGATGCACATCTGCGTGCAACCGAATGGGAACGCGGTAGACGCCGAGGGCCTTGATCGGCTCGTGAAGGTCGATCAGGCGCTTCTCAATGTGGAAGCCCTGCGCCTCCAGCTGCTGAGCGACGTCCGCCGACGTGACGGAGCCGAACAACTTGCCTTCCTCGCCGACCCTGGCCGAGAAGGTGAGGGAGACCTGCTCGAGCCGGTTTGCGAGTTCCTGCGCCGCGTCGCGGCGTGTACCCTCCGCCGCCTCGAGACGATTCTTTTCACGAGCGATGCGCTGCCTGTTGCCCTCGGTCGCCTCGACAGCGAGGCCGCGGGGAACGAGGTAATTGCGTGCGTAGCCCGGCGAGACGGTCACGAGATCGCCCGGATGTCCGAGTTTCTCGACGGCTGCACGAAGAATGACGTCCATTGGATGTACTCCGGTCAGTTAGTGGTCGGGCGGGCGCGGCTCCTCCAATCGAGCCAGGTGTCGCCCAATCCCAAGCCCAGCGCAAACGCTCCCACGAGAGGGAAGAGCAGCGTCGCGCTGATCAGCATTGCCGTGGCGAAGCGCCCCGGCAGGAGAAATGCGAGCACCCCGAGTCCGCGCAACGCGTACAGGGTGCCAAAGAACAGCAGCAGGTTGAGGCCGAACGAACGGAGGTCGGCGAATGCGGGAAAGAGCGCCGACACGATGCCGACGATCACTCCCCACACCAGCTGGTCGCTGAATCGGAATTCCTTCAGCGGTGACAAGGGCAAACCGAGGCGCACCCGTGCCACGCGATGATAGACCGTCCATGCCAGCGCGAGTGTCAGGACCGACTGGAGCGCGAGAAACGCCGGCGCCAGGAGCACCGCCGGATCGATCCACGTCAACATGCGCTCACCCGCAACCTTGATGGCAGCGCTCACGTCCGTATGCTCCGCCGCGAGCCGTTGCCAGTCCGCGGTGGCCGTGAAAGTCATCGCGTCCGCCACACGGCGCGCATATTGGGCGCGCAGCAGTTCGACAACACTGTTGCCGGTGGTTGATGCGATGAGGAGCATGACGATTCCGGTGGCCAGTGCGAGCGCCACCGCAGCGAGTGCGCGCGGGAACAGTCGCAGCTTCGGCGCGGTCAACGAGACCACGCCGAATGATGTGGCGAGCACCAGCGCCCACCCGCGAGCAAGGTTGCCGTATGCGGCGTCGAG
>JBKJKH010000568.1:0-3512 GCA_046597595.1 Gemmatimonadaceae bacterium | reverse complement strand
CGGCTTCCTGACCTCGGGTCCGTTGGCCAGCGAATGCATGACGATGTCGAGCGGCTGTGCCCCGAAATCGTCCGTCAGCCGCTTGGTCATTCCCGCAATCGAGAAGTCACCGAGCTCATTGTAGCGCTTGTTCTCGCGGATGTCCGCCGGTGCATCCTCCAGGGAGTCGAATGCCGCATCGAGCGGGTAGATCTTCTCGAACTGCAGCAGCGAGCCGTCGGCCATCCGGCGCGACTCGTCCATCTTCCCGCGCTCGATGAGGTTCAGAAAGATCTTGAGCGCGGGCGGCCAGGTTCCGATGACAACGCTCGCGCCCGCTTCCGCCAGCGCCTTTGCGATGGCGAACCCGAATCCGTTGTCGTCCGCGACGCCGGCCACAAGCGCGCGCTTTCCGGTGAGGTCGATGCGAAGCATGCGTGATGATAACAAGCGCCGGGTGCGGTGGCGATAGGGAGCGCCATCGCGCGTCACCGCCGCGACCGTAGGCTGGGGGAGGCCCTTAGCGGCCTTGACAGGTTCTTTCAACATGACTATAATAGTCATATGCGGACCACGTCCATCTCTCAGCTCAAGGCCCAGCTGAGCGCGTACCTCGACATTGTGCGGGGTGGCGACGAAGTCATCGTCACTGACCGTGGCCGGATGATCGCGCGACTCGTTCCCGTCCAGGATGGCCAGCGCCAGGACAGCCGCCGTGATGAGCTGCTGGCAACCGGCCGATTGCGCGCCCCGTCGGCGCGGCTTCCGCGGAATTTTCGGGAGCGTCCGCGCCCGAAGGATCCGGCCGGGCGTTCACTGGCGATCGTGCTGGAGGAGCGCGGCGAAGGCTGGTGAGGTTCTGGGACTCGTCGGCCCTCGTAGCATTGTGTCTCGAGCAGCCAAAGAGCCGAGGCGCCCGCGCGGCGCTCGCGTTAGATCCTGAGCTCGTGGTCTGGTGGGCGTCGGCCGTCGAGTGTGCATCGGCGATTGCGAGACTGCATCGGGAGCGGCTGCTCACGGGCGCTGAAGAGTCCGAAGCAAGGGCCCTGCTCGAGAGCCTGCGACGGAGCTGGTACGAAGTACAGCCGGGCGACAACGTTCGCGCCCAGGCGCTGCGGTTGTTGCGCCTTCATCCGCTACGCGCTGCTGATGCGCTCCAGCTCGCGGCCGCAATCGAGTGGGCCGGTTCGCCGCCGTCTGGGGGCTTCGTGTCGTTCGATGAGCGGCTGCGACATGCGGCGGAGCGCGAGGGATTCGACCTCGCGTAGCTCGCCAGTCAGTGCTTCAGTCGGCCAGGGATGCAGCAGTCACCCGCCAGGACCGGCATGGGTGGACATCAAAATCAATTACTGCCGTTCCTGAAAAACTGAAGCACTGAGCACCTGAGGGCTTCTTTCCCCTCGTAGAGACACGGTGAGTGCGTCGGGAGAGGAGTCAGAAGTCGGTCAGTGCTTCAGTCAATCAGGGGTGCAGCAGTCACCCGCCAGTGCTGGCATGGATGGACATCACAATCAATTACTGCCGCTACTGAAAGACTGAAGCACTGTAGACTTCTGACTTCTCTCCCTGCGTAGAGACCCGGTGAGTGCTCTGGGCAAGAGTCAGCTCAGCGCCGGAACTGATAGGCGAGCTTCACGAAGAAGCCATCAGCGACGCGCTGGAGATCGGCGAGACGCGAGCCGGCCGGCGGCCGGGTCGATGAGCCGTAGCCCAGGAAGGCGGCGGTGCCGGGCGAGGGCTCGTATGACGCCAGCCAGTCGGTGCGGAGCGTGCCGCCGTCGACGGCGGCGACCGGGACGCCGCCGGCAGAGAGCCGGTCGCCGGTTCGCGCGTCGCGGAGCGCGTCGCGTCGCTCGGTCCGCCACTCGCCGACGACGCGGAAGAAGAGTGCCCGTGTCGGCTGGTACTCCGCCTTGAGTCGAGGAATGAGCGCGCGCGCAAACTCGGATCCGTCGCGGGCGCGCTCGATTCGGGTCGCGATGCCGCTGCCTTCGACGCGGATGCCCGGGCTGGGCCGCAGCGTGACGAAGGACGACAGCCGTGTCTCCGTCCCCTCGGAACCCTCCAGGAAAATCGGCGTCGCCTGCCGCGCGGCTCCGCCACCGGCAGTGACGCGCTGGAAGACGGGCGTGCGGAAGCCTAACGAGCCACCCCGGAGATCGCTGAGGCCGCGCGGTGGGGAATAGGGCGCGGGCACACCGCCGCCGCTGCGGGTCGCAAGTCCCGCGAACAATTGCCGGTCGAACACGACAAGCTGCCGGGCGAGGCCGTAGTTCACCTGCCAGCCACCGCGGAGGTTGAGGAAACCGCCGACCGTCTCGCTCCCCTCGATCGGGGATTGCCTGGTGACGTCGCGATAGTTCCACAAACGTGTCGGGCCCGCAAACACCGTGAAGTTCTCCACCAGCGCGCCTCGCCCGCCATAGAGCGAAAATCGGTTGAACGCATGCGCCTGCACGAAGCCGCTCCGGGGAACGAAGCCCGCGTCGCTGTCGAAGCCGTTGCCGACACCGTCGACCCGATAGTTGAATCCCCAGGCGCGACCGGTGCGGTCAAGCTCGAGCTTCCACAGCGGTGCAGCGTGCGCGGTGTCGTCTGTCAGCCGCTTTGTCCTCGACCACGCGAGCTGCGGCTCGAAGTAGTAGAGTCGCCGGAACACATAGCGCACGTCGGACGAAGCCACGGTGTTGAAGGTTCCCGGCAGCCTGCGGTCCGTCAGCGTGACGCCGGCGAGCGAGCTCCTGCCCACATCGATCCGGGCGCGCGCGACGTTGAAGAGCGCGTCGCGACCCGGCAGCTGGTCGAGGACCGACAGGTAGGCGATGCTGTAGCGTCCCACTTTGCCCGTGAGCTTTGCGCCGGCAAGCGGGCTGGCGATGCGCCGGGTGTACACGAGCTGGCCGGGCGTACTGAATAGTTCGATGCCCTCGAGGAAAAAGGGGCGTTTCTCCGGAATGAAGAGCGCGAAGCGCTCGTTGACCGTGACGAGTCCGGCATCGGACTCCACCTGGCTGAAGTCGGGATTGACCGTAGCGTCGAGCGAGAGCGCGGGAAATCCGAATCGCAGGTTCGCGCCCGCGTCCGGTTTCACATCGCCGCGCGCAAAGCGACCGGTGACCGGATCGCTCTCGCCGCGCAGCGAAGTCGTGACGAACGGCTGGATCTCGGTGACGACCCCACGTTCGACGTTCTCCATCCCTGTCATGGTGCCCGACTGGGCGAGGAAGCTTGCGTTTGCCCGGCGCGCATCGGTCCAGGTGTCCGTGTACCCGGAGCTCGCGTTGTTGCGGACGACGTTCAGTCCCCACTGCTGCGGCCCCTTGGCAGTGGGAAAGCGGAGACTCTTGAAGGGGATCCGGATCTCGACGACGTATCCGCTGTCGGTGAGCCGGCCCCTCGATTCGAAGAGGAAGTCAGGGCTGTAGTCGATGCTGCCGCCGAAGATGTTGCCGGCGCTCACCGCTCCCTCGGTCCGCACGCCGTCGAGTTGCACGCCTAACGGGTTGACGCCGAAGATGAACGCCCGCCGCCGG
>JBKJKH010000078.1:0-8554 GCA_046597595.1 Gemmatimonadaceae bacterium | reverse complement strand
GGCGGAAACGCGCTGGGTATGGATCGAAGGCGGCAATCACTCGCAGTTTGGCTGGTACGGCTTCCAACCCGGCGACCGTCGCGCGACGATTGAAGCAGCGATTCAGCGCGCCACGATGATCCAAGCCGTCCTCAATCCCGCGAAGATCGCAGCGCCCGCATTCATTCAGGCGTTGGATACGCCGCTCACGCTGCGGCTGATTCTCCGGATCTTCGACGAATCCAGTGTCGCAGCGGATCAAGCAGCACCTCGATATGCACCTGATGCTGAGCATGTCGGCGATTGCGGATGAGCGGTGTCTCGAATCGCTGACCAGCAGAAGTTGACGACTACTCTCCGCCTCCGCCGCACCCGGACGAGCAACTGCTTCCGCCGCCGTCGGAGCCCGAATCGGAACTTCCCGAATCGGAACTTCCTGACGACGAGCCGGAATCGCCCCAGTCTGATCCGCCACCACCGCCGCTGAATCCGCCGCCGCCACCAAACTCCGCGAACTCCGAACTGCTACCCTGAGCGCTGCTGCTGTCGAAGTACGCGTGAAGTGGCGCGTCATCGCCCGATGAGGTGCCGGTGGCTTCGGTCTTCCCGGATTTCTTCGCTGCCTTGTTCGCGTCAACCGCCTTGAACTTTGGGGTCCCCCAGATGGCGTCCGGCGGCCGGACGTTAAACTCCGACTGATACAGTGCGAGCGTGGCGTCGTACTGTTCGACGAACGCCTTCGTCTGCGCGGCGTCGGGCAGCAGTTCGGGGTTATGGTCGAAGTCGCGCTTGAGGACGACGCGACAGAAGTCGCGATACCCGCGAGTGAAGAGCAGGTGCTCGTGCCACACCTGGTCGATCACCTTGGGCGGTGTGACAGCGAAGTCGCTGACGATGCCGAGGTAGACGAACTTCTTGTATTCGTCGATCGCGTGGAGCGCGAAGCCGGTCTTCCAGCCAAGCTTTTTCGCGATCTTGCCGGCGAACGCTTTTGTGGATGCGTCATTGCCTCCGAATACTTCGGTGACACGATCGTACAGCTGCTGTGGCACCAGGTCGTTGAAGTGATAGTACTTCAGTCGCAGCCACAGTTCTTTTTTCATGCGTTCCTCGAGCGGGGATTTGTCGTCACTGAGCACGCGGCCATACCGCTACTCAACTCCTCTTGAGTTCAGTCAGACCAACGCACGCTGGAATGCGTTCGCGACACTGGCCATGTCAGCGTAGCGATCGGCCGGCGCTTTTGCGAGACACCGCATGATCACCGCCTCGACCTCCTCGGGCACGTCAACGCCGCGTGTCGCGAGCGAGGGTGGCGGTTCATACAGATGCGCGGCCAGCATCTGCATCGGCCTTCGTCCCGCGAACGGTGACGTCGCCGACAACAGAAAGTAGCCGAGGGCTCCGAGGCTGTAGATGTCGCTGGCCAGAGTGAGCTGTTCGTCGCCACCGCATTGTTCCGGCGACATGAACTCGGGCGTGCCCACGAGCATGCCGTCGTCCGTGAGCCGCTCCGTATCGAGGGCGACGGATGTCGTCGTTACAAGGCCAAAGTCGAGCAACTTGACAACATCGGGAATGCCGCCGCGATCGCAGATGATGACGTTGCTCGGCTTGATGTCGCGATGGATCAAGCCGAGAGTATGCGCCTCACTCAGCGCGCCGCAGAGCTGGACGAGGAATCGGCTCGCCCGCGCGGGGAGCAGCGCACCCTCGCGTGCCACGAGTTGCTCGAGCGAGATGCCCGGCAGGTATTCCATCGCGTAGAAGAAGGTGCCGTCCGTCGCTCGGCCGTAGTCGTAGACCTGCACCGTGTTCGGATGAGTGAGCGTGGCGGTCGTCTGCACCTCCCGCTCGAATCGTGCAAGCACGCTCTCGTCAGCCCCACGCTCGGGTCTGATGATCTTCACGGCGCACGGTCGGCGCAACAACTCGTGCTCGGCGAGGTACACCTCGCCCATGCCACCTTCGCCGATCTGTTCCTTCAGCCGGTACGGCCCGACGGTTCGCCACGAGTGCGCCGCCTGGGTAAGTGTCTCGATGCGGTGGGCGCCGTGGATCGCGCACACGGCGAACGTCCAGACGATGAGCGATTTGAGCAGGAGATAGCCGGCGCCGCCGGGGATCAGCGCACCGTCGCGAACGAAAGCGAATGCGTCCGGCAGCGTCGCCAGAAGCGCGAGGAGGCAGATGACGAGCGTCGCACGTCGCCGGCTGTTCGGGATGAACACGCCGTACGTGATGACGAACAGGCTGCCGGGGACCGCGAAGCCAAACGCGTTGATCAACCACCACTTCGAGAGCAACTCGGTCGACCACTGGGAGAGCATCGCCGCAGTCAGGATGCCAAAGATGACCGAGGAGCCCACGACCGTGACGCTCTCGATGAGGCGGAGCGCACGAAGGGAAAGCCGGCGCCGCGAGAGGACGGCCGCGATCGAGAACAGAAGCGCCGCGAGCACGTAATACACCCCGAAATACGGCGGCCGCGAAATGACTTCCCGTGGTTCCGCGACGAATCGAGACCATAGCGCGACGATGCCGATCGTGGAAACGCCGGTATACATGGCGCCCGCCACGAGCAGGACAAAGCGCAACCGCCGGCGCAACAACTCCGGCAGGTCGCCAAGCGCGTGGCGCGCACCGAGGACCTCCGGCTCGTTGCCAAAAGGGGAGACCAGCACGCGTGTGAGGGCGGTCATCGGACTCTCAATTACCTACTCAGTAGAAACCCACGGGGAGCCGCGCTCGCTGCGAACCTATTGCCAGGACCAGCGCGACACTATCTCGGCCACTTGACGTCCAGCGCCAGCTCGGCGCCGATCACGTGAAAAGTGCGGTTGTAGACCTTGGAATAGTCCGGCCGATAGATGTAGTGCACGTCGAGCTTCCGGTGCTTCGCGAACTCGTACTGAAACCCGGCCGTGTTGCGCCAGTTGTCAATCGGGAAATCCCCGCGGAAGGTGAAGACCGGCTCGACCGATGCGTACAGCGCGACGTGCTTGCGCATGTCGCGCTTGGCGCGCAGCCGAGTGCGCAGGAACGTCGTCTCGTCGATGCGCTGGCCGTCGTCATCGAGCAGCTGCTTCTGATACTGCAGCATCGGCCGGAAGGAAAACGTATTCTTCTTCCGGAACTTCTGTTCCGCCTGGGCGCCGACGGCATACCGGTGGGCCGACGCGTCCGTGATTCGCGCGAACCGGTAGCTCGTGAAGACGGACAAGCGCTTGCGCAACGCGTAGGCGAGCTCGCCCGTCACGTACGACCCGCGGTACGCGGAGGCGTTGCTTACCATGCGCAGCTCGTACTCCATCGTCGACTCGAACTTCTTCGGCAAGTCTACCGAAACGCTCATGCCGAAGCGTGTCTGGAGATCGGTCGGATCATTCCGGCTTGTCTGGGCGCTCAGTGGTAATGTCGTCGCGTTCAGAATGGCCACTGCCACCGTCAGAGTAGTTCGCCGGTGTATCATCGAGTCACCTCGTGGTTGCCCAACCGCCAGAGTCGGGCCTATACTAATGAAGTACGCCCCCCGGCGCATCACGGGCGTCGCCTTTTGACATCCCCACCGCGCCACGTTGCCCTGATATGGCGGGTCCTTGCGTCACGACTCCAGCGCACATACCGGTCGGCTTTCGCCGGCTGGCCTCGTCGTGGCTGCCGGCGCTGCTTTTCGCCAGTGCCTGTACACACGAGGGGGCCCTCGTGCCGGAGCCTGGCGGCCTCGCATCCGTTCCGCGCGTGGTGGTGCTGTCGATCGACGGCCTGCGCGCCGACGCCATCCGGGAGGCCAATGCGAAGACGCTCATGCGCCTCGTCAACGAAGGCGCGGCGTCGCTGAGCGCGCAGACCGTGCTGCCCAGTAATACACTGCCCGCGCACACGTCGATGCTGACCGGGCTGGTGCCATCGCGGCATGGAATCACCTTCAACGACGACCTCTCGTCCGACTCACCGCCACTCACCGCCGCAACGGTGTTCGACCTCGCCAGTACCGCGGGCTACACCACCGCCATGTTCGCGGGCAAGTCCAAGTTGCGCATCATCACGCACCCCGCCGCACCGACTGACCAGTCCATTCCTTCGACCGGCGAGGTCTGGCTCGCCGAGAAAATCGCGGTCCAGGTGCTGGCGTATCTCAAGGACGTGCGCCCCCGGCCCAACCTTCTCTTCATCCACCTGCCCGATGTCGATCTCGCCGGCCATGAATTCGGCTGGAGATCGCCCGAGTACTTCGCGGCCGTGCGGAAAACGGACGACGCGGTGACCCTCGTGGTCGAGGCGCTGCGAACGGTGTTCGGTGCGAACCTGACGCTCATCGTCACTGCGGATCATGGTGGCGTCGGCCGGGGGCATTACGAGGGCTCGCTCGAGAGTACGACCATCCCGTGGATTGCCTGGGGACGTGGTGTGCGTGCGCGGTCCCTGCCGGGCGTGATTCATGTCGCCGACACGGCACCGACCACGCTCTGGCTGCTGAAGATCCCGCAGCCGGCAGGCTTGGACGGCGTTGCTGTCAAGCAGGCCTTCGACACGGTCAACGCAGGAACTCTGCGATAAGTGCCCGCCGCACGGCGACGTGATCTTCCAGAAGCGGTAGCGCCCCCAGAAATCAGCGCTGCCCGGGAGGAACGTCGCGTTCGGCCGCTCACCGCCCGGCCCGATCGCGTCGGGCGTGATCAGCAGCAGGGCTCCGCCACACGCGAGCCAAAGTCGAACCCCCAGAGACTGGACATGTTCGTGCGGATACTCGCCCACTGCGCCGCCGAGAGCACGATCTCGATCCGGTTGACCGAGTCCTGAGGAAACACGACGCCGTAGCTCGGCGCGACCTGTCCGTGAGATGATTCGGCCCAATCCACGTTGAACTTCACGGGATCGAGCGGTTCCCGACGACGCGCACAGGAAGACGAGAAGCACCAAGTTGGTCCGCATACGAGTACGTCGCCAGCGATCGCGCGGATGCGGAAGAGGACGGCCTGGGTCGGCTGGCTGTCGGTCGAGACTGCGGAGCATTTGTGGGGAGCTGACTGCGCTCGCATTTCCCTGGAGTCGCTCGCAAGTTACCTGCGGCGGCGACGACGACCACGCATGGTCCACTTCATTGGAGACGGCATGCCGCGAATCCCGGCAAGTGTGATCGAAGCGATCGGGAACACGCCCATTGTCGAATTGCGGAAGGTCACCTCCCGATCCGGCGCGCGCGTCCTCGCGAAGCTTGAATGGGCGAACCCCACTGGAAGCATGAAGGACCGCATGGCGCGGGCGGCCATCGAGTCGGCTGAGTCGGCAGGCCGCCTCGAACCCGGTGGCACCGTGGTCGAGTACACGGCCGGCACGACCGGTGTGTCGTTGGCGCTCGTCTGCGCCGCGAAAGGCTACGGACTCGACATCGTGTTTTCCGATGCGTTCAGCGACGAGAAACGCCGCACCATGCAGGCGTTTGGCGCTCGCATCACCGACGTGCAGAGCGACAGCGGGAAGATCAACGAGGCGTTGATCAAGGAGATGATCAGAACGGCCGGCGAACTCAGTCGCAGGCCCGGCCACTGGTGGTGCGACCAGCTCAACAACCACGACGCGGTGGCCGGATACTTCCCGCTCGGCGACGAGATATGGGAGCAGTCGGGTGGCGACGTGGATGCCTTCGTGCATTCCGTCAGCACGGCACACTCAATTCATGGCGTAACGAAAGCGCTGTGGCGGCACCGGCGGGACATTCGTATCACGGCGGTCGAACCGGCGGAATCCGCCGTCCTGTCCGGGAAGCCTTCAGGATCGCACAAGATTGAGGGCATCGGCATCGGCTTCATTCCGCCGCTGTGGGAGCCGCAGCTGGTTGACGAAATCGAAATGGTCTCGACGGACGACGCAAAGGCGATGGCGCGGCGACTGGCGCGCGACGAAGGCATATTCGCCGGGACGTCCTCCGGCGCAAACGTTGTCGCGGCCCTGCGTGTCGCTCAGCGGTTGGGGCCGGGGAAGACCGTCGTCACGATCATCGTGGACTCGGGGTTGCGGTATCTCAGTACGGACGTATTTCGGGCGTAGGCAAGCTGGGCGAGAGTCGAGTACCCGTGCAAAGGACTCAATCGTGCCTTATCTGCAGAATCACCAAGTCCGGATCCACTATGAGGTACACGGGCATGGACATCCGGTCATGCTCCTTCATGGAGGCACCGTAAGTTTCAAGCACAACTACGCGGACTTCGGCTGGATCAAAGCGCTGAATGACTCTGGCCTTCAGGTGATCGGCCTTGACTTTCGTGGACACGGACAGAGCGACAAGCCTCATGACATCGCGTCCTACGGCACTGCCAACCTTGCGAGCGATGCGATTGCTCTGCTTGACGAGCTTGGGCTCGTCCGCGCGTCTCTTGTCGCGTACTCGATCGGGACTTCTGTAGCGCTGCATCTGTTGCAGACAATGCCCGAGCGATTCGACAAGGCTGCGCTCGTTGCCACCGGGGACGGATTGATCGGGCATCCGCCACATACCTTGGCGCGCGTACTCCCTGCATTGGCGCAGGTGCTCGACCGAAGCGAGTACCCGCACGATCTTCCGAGGCATCTTGCCGCCTACTGGAACTTCGTTGCCGCTACCGCAGGAGATAGAGACGCCCTGCGTGCGCTTTCACAGGCAAGCTATCCACCGCTGTCGACCACCGATGCGTTGGCAATCTCGATCCCGACGCTTGTAGTGAGCGGCCAGAACGATGCGGTGCTTGGTCGGGGGCCGCGGCTCGCGCAGGCCCTCGGCCACGGTCAGTATCTGGAAGTTCCTGGCGCAGATCACTTCTCGCTCGCCGCGGATGCAGGTACGCAAGCCGCGGTGGCTCTCTTCCTGAAACCATCCGGCGCTTAAGGCCTACCTGAACGCTCCGTCGCTCGCGACGTCCTTCTTCGGCGCGGCTTTCAGCTTGTCACCGTACCACCCGAGAATGCGGGTGTGGAAGTCGGTGAAGTCGGCGAGCGAATTCATCGGCACGCCGTGGCCGCCGTTCGTGTACGTGACCCAGACGACTTCCTTCCCGAGCCGGCGCAGGGCGTAATACATCTCCCGCGTGTTGATCGATGGCACGTTGTGATCCTGCTCGCCGGTCAGCAGGAGCAGCGGCGTCTTGATCCGGTCCGCGAAAAAGATCGCCGAGTGCGCGACATACTTCTGCGGCTGCTGCCAGAGCGTGGCGCCCAGACGATCCTGGCTCTTCTCCGCCGCGTGAATGTTCCGCACGCCGAGCCGCGGGCTGTCGGTGTAGAAGCTGATGACGTCGACCTTGCCGGAGATGTTGATCGCAGCCTTGAACCGCTGGGTCTGCGTGATGAGCAGGTTGGTGGCGTATCCGCCGTAACTCGTGCCGTGCACTCCCAGCCGTGCCGAATCGGCGACGCCCATCTCGATCAGCTTGTTCGCAGCCGATGTCACACCCTTGACCCACGCTTCGCCTGGATAGCCGACGTCGAAATCCACCGACGGCTTCACGACAACGTAGCCATTCGCGTTGAGCAGGTTTGCCGTCGGGTCGAACGTGTCATCGAAGTAGTCCTCGTAGATGAGGAAAACCGTCGGGTACTTCGTGCCCTCCCGGTACTGGCTCGGGTAATGGACGACGCCGTACTTGCTGTGCCCATCGGCATCGAGGTAGGTGAGCAGCTCCGTCTTGCCGAAGCGGCGCTGTGACAGCGACGGATTGGCATCGGTGAGACGACGAACACTCTTGAAGTTCGCGTCGGCGACGTAGAGATCTCCCGGGCGATTGCCGGGTGCGATCGAAAGCACCGCAATGCTTCCGTCGCGCGAGAAACGAACCGGCGAGTAGAGGCGCTGGTCCTTGAGCAGATCCTCGATGCGCCTCGAGATCCTATCGTAGCGAACCACACCCCGCTCCCACCGCGTGCGCGAGGCATAGCTCAGGTAGACATAGCGCCCATCCTCACTCCAGCCGATCGCGCTCGCGCGAGGCGATTGCGCGAGCGAATCCGACGTCTCGATGATCAACTCGCGCGCCTTTGTCCCGACATCGAATAGCCACAGGCCGTCCTTGTTGGACGCCACGAGCGCATCCCCCGCGGGCGAAAAACGCACAGGCGTGAATCGCTCGGACGCCTGGCGCTCCTTCGCCTCCTTCGAGGTGTCCGCCTGCGCGCCAGGTCGCGCGGTGGCCGTGTCGCCGGCGATCTGGCGACGCGACGTATCCGCGAGCGCGCCGACATACAGCTTGCCATCCTTCGCGTAGGCGAAGCGCTGTCCGTCGCGTGTCCACACGATCGTGAGGCCCTTGAGCGTCGGCATGATGATGCGCGCCGTATCGCCACCGGAAAACGCGCGTGCCACGAGTTTGTTTTCCGAACCGAAGATGACGTCGTAGTCGGTCTTCTTCGTGATGTCCTCAGTGAACGTGATGAGCGCGCCGTCGTCGGTCAGCGAGTACGTCGCGACCATCCGTTCCGGCAACAGCTCGCGAAGCTGGCGCGTGGCGAGGTCGTACGCCGCGACCGAGCGGATGTTGCTCAAGCGACGCAGGTCATCCCACGCAAGGAAGGGTTGCTCGCTGGCCTGCACGATCACGGGCCC
>JBKJKH010000273.1:0-2905 GCA_046597595.1 Gemmatimonadaceae bacterium | reverse complement strand
CAGCGCGACGAGCGTGAGGATGAATGCCGCGCGATCCGCCAGCGCCTGCGCGCGGGAGCGCGAGGTCTGGGCCTGCTCAACGAGACGCATGATGCCGGCGAGCGCGGTGCCATCTCCGGTACCCGTTACCTCGATGCGCAGCGAACCGGAGCCGTTGACCGTGCCCGCGATGACCGTGTCGCCTTCCTTCTTGTCGACAGGCTGCGATTCGCCGGTAATGAGAGATTCACTCACAGCGCTCGTGCCCTGCCTGACGACAGCATCGGCGGGGATGCTCGCGCCCGGTCGCACGAGCAGGACATTCCCGATCTGCACGGCGCCGATGGCGATGTCCTCGGTCGTGTCGCCCACCACACGCACCGCAGTCGACGGGAGGAGCTTCGCCAATTCCTGCAGCGCCCCCTGGGCCTGCGAGATCGAGCGCATCTCGATCCAGTGACCAAGGAGCATGATCACGACGAGCGTCGCGAGCTCTTCCCAGAGCGGCATTCCGGGAAACCCCGCCATGACGACAACGCTGAAGAGGAACGCCACGGATATGGCCAGTGCGATCAGCGTCATCATGCCCGGCAGCCGGGCTCTCAACTCGCCCACCGCGCCACGAATGAACACCCAGCCGCCGTAGAAGAACACGGCAGTGGCGAACAACGCGGGAATCCAGTGCGAGCCGGCAAACACGGGCGCGCGATACCCCAGCGCGCCCTGGAGCATGTGACCCCAGGCGAGCGTGGGCACGGTCAGGAGCAGAGACACCCAGAACTTGTCGCGGAACATCGACACGTTATGACCCGCGTGCTTGTCATGACTCTCGTGCGGATCTTGTTCCGTCTTTCTTCCATGCCCGCCGTGCCCGAAGTGCGCCGGAGCCGGTTTCGGCTCCGGCGTCGCCGGATGGTGATGCGCCTGCCCCCCAGGGCGCACTGTCAGGCGGTCGCCATCTGCCGGCAGCTCTCCGCGCACTTCCTGCATGCGTCAGCACAGCGCTTCATGATCTCACTGGATCCGGCGCCACAGGCCTCGGCGCAATGCGTGCACAGCTCCGCGGACGCCCGGCAAAGCACGCCGTGATGATGGGAACCGCGCGACATCGAGCCGGCAGAGGCCATGCACGCGTCGGCACAGTCGAGGCAGATGGATGCGCAGTGGAGCATTGCGTCGCCGCCCATCGCCATGCAATCCGCGGCGCATTCCATACACGCACGATAGCAGTCGAGGCAGTTCTGGATACACTGCTCCATCGCCGGGTTCTTCGGGACCGTACGCGTGCTCGAGTGGTGTGCCGGCATCTTCTCTCTCCGCGAAAGGAACGGGCAAGCCACGGCGGCTCACCCTGCATCGCTTTACTCCGCATAAAGGTTGCCACCGAGGCGAGGACGGATGCCCCTTGCCATGCGGCCGGGCGGTCAGGAACCCGCCGGCCGGTTCCGAGAGCTCCAATGAATCGCGCGAATCATCCATCGGCCATCGGGCTGGCGGGAAAGGACCATCAACTCCGCACCACTCGAATTGATCGCCCGACCGCGAAACTCTCCCTTCGTCCGGCTGGTGGACCATGCCCACGCGACATTGCCCTGAAGGCTGATGCGGGGTGGTGTTCTCTCGGACGGGACGGCCTGCGCAAACGCGATATCGGCGGGAAGATGATGACCGCGGTAATCCTCCCGCGTTTCTGTCCCGCCAGATTCCAGGATCATCGCATCCGGGGCGAGCAGCGCGAGCGCAGTGGCCGAGTCGGCCGCCGCCAGCGCGCGATGATAGCGTTCGATAACTGAGGCGACGGCGGTGGCGTCATCCGTGCCGGCCTTCGCTCCGGACACGTTGAACACCAGCGTGGCGAAGAGGACCTCCCAGGTTCCAGCCGCCGCGGAGGGCTGCGGGGCACCGTGCAGCGTACGCACGTTCCACATCCCCGCCTCGCTCGCCGCGAAGCGCGCGACCCCGTTCGCGTCAGTCTCCACGGAGATGTCCTTCGACTCGTCTCCTGAAGCAGGCGCCGGAGCCGAATCGGAAACGGAAAGGCGAGCGACGCCCGCGTGAAGATGTGCGCCGGAAACAGGCTTACCGCGATACAGGACACGCACGCTGAGTGTATCTCCGGCGCGCAGCGATGACGGATCATTCAGTGGAACGATTTCCAGCGCGTGGCCCGCTGCCCGCGAGAATGCCCGCGGTCCTCCCCGGCCGATGTCTATGACAGTCTTCGCGAACTTCGCGGACATCTGCGTCAGGCTGTCGGTCTTCGGGTACGCACCATCCCGCTCGTAGCGCGCGGCAAGCTCGGGCGCACCCTCCAGCGCGATGTACCGCTGCAGGCGTTCGGGAGTGGTCCGCGCGCTCCGCGCCACGAGACCCACCGCGACCACCCGCTGCCCTCGCCCGCTGGGACGATGCCGAATCATCAAGGAAGTACCGCTCACGGAAAAATCCGTGAGGGGCTCCACCATCGAGGCGCTCAACACACGCGCGTCGGCAATGCGTTCCGGCGCAACGGCGGAAACGCTCGTCGGAAAGTGTGTGCTCGTCTGTCCCCGCACCTCGATCTGGCCACCCGGCTCAATGGCGAACGACGTGGGCACGATCCAGAAATCGTGAGCGGCCAGCGTCCCCGCGCCCGCGAGCGCAACTCCGAGAACGATGCTGAAGAAGCGTGCAGTCTGAAGGCGAGTCATGGCAATTGTGGTGAAGTGGGAGTTCATGGACGGCGCGTCAGGGCCGTGCGGATGCGATCGCGGAGGGCTGCATCGCGTGTAAGGAGGATTGCCGCAAGATTGTCGTCTACGATGAGGCTGGGCGGTGCAACCCAGGAAATCATCATTGTGGGAGGTGCCACCCGCACGGGGTCGAGAGGATCAGAATCTTTCGCGCGCGCGGCCGAGTCCTCGTACAGGTAGACCTGAACCTCGCT
>JBKJKH010000202.1:0-3022 GCA_046597595.1 Gemmatimonadaceae bacterium | reverse complement strand
GGGGGTGGAGCCGCGGATCATGGGGATGGGTCCGGTGCCGGCGACGAGACTCGCGCTCAAGCGAGCCGGCCTGACACTCGACCAGATGGACGTCATCGAGCTCAATGAGGCCTTCGCTGCACAGGGCCTCGCCTGCTTGCGCGAGCTCGGTATTCCCGACGATGATGCACGGGTGAACCCCAACGGCGGCGCGATCGCGCTGGGTCATCCGTTAGGCATGTCCGGCGCGCGGCTCATCCTGACAGCGTCGCGGCAGCTCGCCCGCACGGGCGGGCGGTATGCGCTGGCGACAATGTGCATCGGCGTCGGCCAGGGAATGGCCACGATCCTCGAGCGGGCGTAGCGGAGCGGCCGTGGCGATCTATGCCTTCGACGACTTCATCCCCGTGGTGCACGAAAGTGCGTTCGTGCATCCGCAGGCGGCCGTGACCGGGAATGTGATCATCGGGCGTGACGTGTACATCGGTCCGAACGCGGCCATCCGGGGCGACTGGGGTGGCATCGTCATCGAGGACGGGTGCAATGTGCAGGAGAGCTGCACGGTGCACATGTTCCCCGGCGTGACGGTGGTGCTCGAGGAAGGCGCGCACATCGGGCACGGCGCGGTGGTGCATGGTGCGCGTATCGGAAAGAACGTGCTTGTAGGGATGAACGCCGTCGTCATGGACAACGCTGTCGTTGGCAGTGGCAGCATTATTGGCGCACTGTGCTTCGTCCCGGCGGAGATGGTGATTCCCGAGCGGAAGGTTGTCGTCGGAAATCCCGCGAAGATCGTGAAGGACGTGTCTGACGAGATGCTCGCGTGGAAGACACAGGGCACTGCGCTGTACCAGCAATTGCCCGGACGGATGCGCGCGGGGTGGCGGGAAGTCGAGCCGCTCCGCGAGGTGCCTTCTGCGCGCAGGCAACAGGTCGCGGAGCTTGCTCCATGGAGATTCATTTAGAGGCAGTCATCCCGAGCGAAGCGAGGGATCTGTAGCTTTTCGACTGATACCGAACAGAGCAGTCATCCCGAGCGAAGCGAGGGATCTGTACGTTTACAACTGAAGTGCAGATCCCTCGCTGCGCTCGGGATGAAAACAAGACATGCGACTACAGAACTACGTGCAGGACGAGTGGGTCACCTCGAGCGGCAAGGCAGCGGATCTCTTCCACGCCATCACTGGCGAGAAGATCTTCGAGGCGAGCACCGAGGGCATCGACTTCGCAGCCATGGCCACGTACGCACGCGAGGTCGGCGGCCCGAACCTGCGGCGCATGACCTTCCACGAGCGCGCGCGCATGCTCAAGGCGCTCGCGCAGCACCTGACTGCGCAGAAGGAAGCGTTTTACGCTGTCTCGCGGATGACCGGCGCGACGAAGGGCGACTCGTGGATTGATATCGACGGCGGGTTTGGCACCCTGTTCACCTACGCGAGCAAGGGGCGTCGCGAATTTCCGGATGAAACGTTCTATGTCGACGGTCCGGTCGAGGTGCTTTCGAAAGGCGGCGGGTTTGTCGGACGGCATATCTGTGTGCCACTCGAGGGCGTGGCCGTGCTGATCAATGCGTTCAACTTCCCCGTGTGGGGAATGCTCGAGAAAATGGCGACGGCGTTACTTGCGGGCGTGCCGTGCATCGTGAAGCCGGCAACGGTCACTTCGTTTCTCACCGAGGCGGTCGCGAAGTCGATGGTCGAGTCGGGCCTGCTGCCAAAGGGGGCGTTCCAGCTACTCTGTGGGAGTTCCGGCGACTTGCTCGAGCACATGACGATGCAGGACGCGGTGGCGTTCACTGGCTCAGCGGCGACGGGGCTGATGCTCAAGCAGATGTCGGCAATTGCGACCAACAACGTCCGCTTCAACCAGGAAGCCGACTCGCTCAACTACTCGATGCTCGGCCCCGACGCTGCACCGGGTACTGAAGAGTTCGACCTGTTCATCAAGGAAGTCGCGCGCGAGATGACGGCAAAGGCGGGACAGAAATGCACCGCGATCCGGCGTACGCTCGTGCCCGAGGGCATGGTTGGCGACGTCGTGAAGGCGCTATCGAAGCGCCTCTCGAGCGTGACCGTGGGTGATCCTGCGGTCGAGGGCGTGCGCATGGGTGCACTCGCCGGGCGCGCGCAGGTGAAGGAAGTGCAGCAGAACC
Source organism: Gemmatimonadaceae bacterium (assembly GCA_046597595.1). Taxonomy (GTDB): domain Bacteria; phylum Gemmatimonadota; class Gemmatimonadetes; order Gemmatimonadales; family Gemmatimonadaceae; genus JBKJKH01. Next base: position 891 of record JBKJKH010000202.1, on the reverse strand, counting down.
TGAAGCGTCTTCGGGAGGGCGCGGAGCTGGTGTTCGGCGGCACGGACGACTTCGAGATCGTCGGCGCCGATCGCGACAAGGGCGCGTTTTTCCCCATCTCGCTCCTCTACGATGACAGTCCGTTCGAGAAGACGCAGCCGCACGACATCGAGGCGTTCGGCCCGGTGAACACCGTGATGCCGTACAAGACTGTGGATGAGGGCATTGCGCTCGCGCGCCTGGGGAAGGGCAGTCTCGTGGGTTCGCTCTTCTCGGGAGACGATGCTGTCGCGCGGCAGGTGGCGTTAGGCACTGCGGCGTATCACGGGCGACTTATGCTGGCAAACCGGCATACAGCAAAGGACTCCACCGGACACGGATCGCCGATGCCGCACCTGGTGCATGGCGGTCCCGGACGGGCTGGTGGCGGCGAGGAGATGGGTGGTGTTCGCGGAGTGCTGCACTACATGCAGCGCACGGCCATCCAGGGATCGCCGACTACGGTCGCGGCGGTCACGAGGGAATGGAGCAACGGCGCGGCGCAGAAGCGCGACCGCATTCATCCGTTCCGGAAGTATTTCGACGAGCTCGAAATTGGTGAGACGCTGATCACTCACCGGCGCACGGTCACCGAGGCTGACGTGGTGAGCTTCGCCGGCATCAGCGGCGACTTCTTCTACGCGCACATGGACGACATTGCGGCGAAGGAGTCCATCTTCGAGAAGCGGGTTGCGCACGGCTACTTCGTGCTCTCGGCTGCTGCCGGCCTGTTTGTGGATCCGGCGCCGGGCCCCGTGCTCGCGAACTACGGCCTCGAAGGGCTGCGGTTCGTGAAGCCGGTTTTCATCGGCGACACCATCCAGGCGGGCCTCACTTGTAAGCAGAAGACGGCGAAGGAGGATCGCGAGGGGC
>JBKJKH010000185.1:0-3767 GCA_046597595.1 Gemmatimonadaceae bacterium | reverse complement strand
CAGGAAGCGATCCACTACATCGAGCATACGCGGAAGGGGACCGTCATTTCCACGGCGGGGACCGTGTCGAATCGCTCGCGGGGTGGGCGGCCTTCGTCCGTGAACCACATCGATATCACGGAGGGCGAGATCCACGTCGTTACTCATATCTGGTCGTCGGAGGGGCGTACGTTCGTCCCCGGACCGTCGCGACGGTTCCCACGCCACTCCTGAGCACTGCCGCGGGACTGGGCATGCGTTTCTGGCCCTTCCCGCGACGTCGACGCGCGCCAGACCTGGCGCAGCTCGGCCTCGATCTCGAGGTCGCGCCGAAGGATGCGGCCGAATTGCTGGTGCGCCTGCGCGCGCGCGGCCTTTCGGGAATTGACGCGTGCCGGCTCACGCGGAACCGGAGCGTGCTCGTGAGCTTTCGTGGCGCGACGCTGCGCGTTCACGAGGGATACCTTGCCGCGCCTGAGCCGGTGTGGCAGGCGATCGTGGACTTCGTGCGTTCGCGCACAAAAGGAGCGCGCCGCGAGGCAGGGAATCGTCTGGCGGAATATCCCCTTCCGCGGACGGCGAAGCGTCGCCAGCGCGAGGAGTCGCACGCGGATGACGACCGCCTCGTCGAGCGGCTGCGCGAACGCAGGGCGAGCTACAACAGCCGCCACTTTGGCGACGCCCTGCGTCCGATTCCCATCAGGATCTCCCGGCGGATGAAGAGCCGGCTGGGCCACTATGCCGTTGCCAACGAGGAGAGTGATGCCGAGATCGTCATCAGTCGCCGCCATGTGCGCCGGCATGGGTGGGACGAGGCATTCCATACGCTCCTGCACGAGATGGTGCATCAATGGCAGGACGAAAGCGGCCTCCCGATTGACCACGGGCGCACGTTCCGCCGCAAGTGCCGCGAGGTTGGAATCGCGGCCCAGGCCACGCGCGATGTCATTCCCCACGCGCGGTTTGAGCCACTCGTCCAGCGGGGTTAGCTTTCAGCCATGGCCACCAATCTCGCGTCCGACACTACGCTGCTCCCGTCAGGACACCTCGCCGCGCGCGAAGGCGACCTGTACAACATCGATTCCGCCCTGACCGAAGATGAGCGCGCGGTCCGCGACAGCGTCCGCCAGTTCGTCGACGAGCGCGTGCTGCCGATCATTGGCGATCACTACATCCGCGGAGAATTCCCCAGGCATCTCATCGCGGAAATGGGCGAGCTGGGGTTCTTCGGTGCGAACCTGCCGGAGGAGTATGGCTGTGCGGGGCTGAACAGCGTCGCCTACGGCATCATCATGCAGGAGCTCGAGCGGGGCGACTCGGGCATCCGTTCGTTCGCGAGCGTGCAAGGCGCGCTGGTCATGTATCCGGTGTTCGCATTCGGCAGTGAAGAGCAGAAGCGTCACTACCTCCCGAAGATGGCCAAGGGGGAGATCATCGGCTGCTTCGGCCTCACGGAGCCGGATTACGGGTCGAATCCCTCGGGGATGATCACCCGGGCGAAGGAGCAGGCGGACGGCTCATGGGTGATCAACGGCGCGAAGATGTGGATCACCAACGGGTCCACGGCGCAGGTCGCGATCATCTGGGCGAAGACCGGCGATGACACGAGCGACAAGTCGATCCGCGGTTTCATAGTCCCGACGAACACACCCGGTTTCAAGGCGAAGGACCAGAAAGGCAAGCTCTCGCTCCGCGCTTCGGATACGAGCGAAATCGTCCTCGCGGACGTGCGCGTGCCGGCAGAGGCGATTCTTCCAAAGAGCGGCGGCCTGAAGAGCCCGCTGATGTGCCTCACGCAGGCGCGCTTCGGCATTTCGTGGGGCGCGATCGGCGCGGCCATCGCCTGCTTCGAGGAAGCAACCGCTTACGCTAAAAGCCGGGTCATGTTCGACCGGCCGATCGGCGGATTCCAGATCCAGCAGGTGCGGCTCGCCGACATGTTGAGTGAGATCACCAAGGCGCAGTTGCTGTCGCTTCACCTGGGGCGGATGAAGGACGCCGGCATCTTCACGCCCGTGCAGGTGTCGCTCGCGAAGCGCAACAACGTCAATATGGCGACCGACATCGCGCGCGAGGCACGACGTCTCCTGGGCGCCAATGGGATTCTCGCGGAGTACGCCAGCATGCGGCACATGGCGAACCTGGAGAGCGTCTATACGTACGAGGGGACGCACGACGTGCACTCGCTCGTGTTGGGCCAGGCGATCACGGGCCTGTCGGCCTTTAAGTAGCGATGTAGCGATGTAGCGATGTAGCGATGTAGCGATGTAGCGATGTAGCGATGTAGCGATGTGGCGATGTGGCGATGTGGCGATGTAGCGATGTAGCGATGTAGCGATGCACTACATTCGAAAGCACTTTCACAGCTGAAGGAGTTCGGTGAAGATTGCCGTGTGTATCAAGCGCGTGGCCGACATGGAATCGCGCTTCAAGATCGCCGCGACCGGGACTGGTGTGGACGACGCCGGGGTGAAGTTCGACATCGGCGACTTTGACGGGTACGCCGTCGAGGCCGCGCTGCAGATCAATGAGAAGGGGGGCGGTGGTGAGACCACGGTTTTCTCACTTGGTCCGGACAACGTCCAGGAAACCCTGCGGAAGGCGATGAGCATGGGCGCCGACAAGGCCGTGCAGCTCAAGACCGACGCTATCCCTGCGGACAACTTCCTGATCGCGTCGGCGCTTGCCGATGCGCTCAAGGGGGGCGGGTACGACCTGATCCTGTTCGGCAAGATTGCCCTGGATTCGTCCAGTGGCGTGACCGGGCAGATGGTTGCTGAGTTGCTCGGGCTCCCGTGCGTGTCGGGCGTCTCGAAACTCGAGGTTGCGGGAACCACCGTGAAGGCGCGCCGTGATCTCGAAGGCGCATGGGAACTCGTCGAGTGTCCAACGCCCGCCGTTGTCACTATCGACGAAGGCGTCGGGCGCGCGCGCTATCCCTCGCTCAAGGGCATCATGGCGGCGAAGAAAAAGCCGCTCGAGGTCAAGCCGACCACGCTCGGCACACCACGGCTGGCGGTGAGCAAGATGGAGCTGCCGCCGGAGCGTGCCGCGGGTCGCATAGTTGGGCAGGGTGCTGCTGCGGTACCCGAGCTCGTGAAGCTGCTCCAGACCGAGGCGAAGGTGCTCTGATGGCAAACATTCTTGCATTTGCAGAATCCCGCAGCGGAGAATTGCGCAAGGTTGCGCTGGAAACCGTCACGGCCGCGCGTGCACTCGCTGACGCGAGTGGTGGTGGCGAAGTCCACGCCCTCCTCATTGGCGCGCCAGGTGTCGCGGCGCTCGCCGCGCGGCTGGGCGAACACGGCGCGGACGTCGTCATCGTCGTGGAGCACGCCGGGTTCGAGCGGCACAATCCCGAAGCGCTGTCGGCCACCGCGGCCGAGCGCATCACGAGCGGCGGGTATCGCGCAGCGCTCTTTTCCGCGTCGGCACACGGCCGCGACCTTGCACCGCGCGTCGCGGCAAAGCTGGGCGTGCCGATGGTCGCGGACGCCACGGCGATCGAGTTGCAGGGAGACTCGCTCATCGTGAGGCATCCCGTGTACACGGGGAAGGTGTTTGCGACCCTGTCGCTCACCGCGTCGCCGGGAATCGTCAGCATGCGTCCCGGCAACGTGACTCCGGTGCCCAATGCGAAAGCGGGCCGTGTTGAGGCGGCGCAGGCCGTTGGCGATCCGTCGGCGTCAAAGGCGGTGACCACTGAGCTCCAGACGGGATCGAAAGGGAAGCTCGACCTTGGTGAAGCGAAGGTGATCGTGAGTGGCGGGCGCGGACTCAAGTCTGCC
>JBKJKH010000155.1:0-7988 GCA_046597595.1 Gemmatimonadaceae bacterium | reverse complement strand
CATGGCCTCGAGATTGTTGAGCATGAAGATCGGTGATTCGTTGAACCGGAGATTCTTCACCGGGCGCGTCACCTGCCCATTCTCGATGAGAAATGTTCCGTCTCGCGTGAGTCCCGTATAGAGAATTGTGCGCGGATCGACGGGGCGGATATACCAGAAACGCGTGACGAGAATCCCCCGTTCCGTGGACTTGATGAGATCCTCGAGGGTGGCCGTCCCGCCGTTCATCTTGATGCCGCCCGGCACACCGCCACCACCGCCACCACCGCCGAAGCCTCCACCCCCCGCGCCGGTGTTCGGCTCCTTCCCCTGCTTCTTCGCCCAATACCGATCGTAGGCGAGACTTTTCACAACACCGTTCTCGATCCATGGAATACGGCGCGCGGGAAATCCGTCGGCAAAGAAGGGGACGTCCAGGCTGTCGGTGGCAAACGGATCCGAAACGATGGTCACCCGATCGTCCACGACCTTCATGCCGATCTTGTTTCCTCCCCCCGGCTTCGAGAAGAAGCTTCGCCCCTCGTCCGCGTTGCGCGCATTGGCCGCGAACGCAATCATCTGCACGAGGTTGCCGACAGCGGTGGGCTCGAGGATCGTCGTGTAGCGTCCCGGCTCAACGGCAACCGCGTCGACGGAGCGACGCGCCTTCTCGATCGCGCGCCCGGCAAGCACTGCGGGGTCGATCTGGCTCCAGTCGTTCGACGCGGCACCCGCCCACCCTGAGCCGCGCCCATCCGGCGTACGCACCGTCGTGGTGAGCACCGATTCGGTGTGGCGATTGTAGGCGAACAGTCCGTTCGAGTTTGCCACTGCCTGCGTCGCCGCGCGCGCTTCCATGTAGCCCGTCGACACAAGACCAGCGGATGCCGCCGGCGTCGTGATCTTCGCGATGGCCGACGCACGGCCCATAGGCTCCATTGTCGCGGTGGCATCTGCCCAACCGATGCCCGGACCGTATGCCTGCGGCGTAAGCTCCGGCACATACTCGGCGTCGCGTGGCGAGAGGCGCGCAAGTCGCTCCGCCGTCTGGACGACGCGTTTCAGCGACCCGGACGAGAGATCGTTGGTGGAGGCACTGCCGATCTTCTCCCCGATCACGCTGCGGACCGTCACGACGACGTCGAAGTTGTCGCCGGCGGTCGAGACCTGATTGACGGCGAAGCGGGTGTTTCCGCGCGCGATGCTGTCGACCGTCACGCGAGTCTCGTCGCCGGTGGCCGCCGCGAGCACCGCCTGCGTGATGGCACGCGCTTCCTCCCGTGACAACACACGGGGCTCGGCGTAGAGCGAATGCGGACGCGTCACGACTGCCGTCCCGTATTGATGATGTTGACCTGGCGGAAGCGCGCGGCAGGACAGCCATGGCTGACGGCGTTGCTCTGCACGGGTTGGCCTTTCGCGTCGCCGAATGCTCCCCAGAGCTCATACGATTTGCGGCCGCCGACCAGGTCGAGCGAACCCCAGAACTCCGGAGTGCGGAACTGATAGGCGACATCCTTGAGCATGCCGGCGAGCTTGCCTCCCCGAATCTCGTACGCCAGCTGCCCGCCGAACTGGCCATTGAAGCGCTGCTGATCGATAGAGAAGGAGCCATCGCCAATGATCGCAATGCCCTTGTCCGTCGCCGCGATGACATCATCCCAACTCAGGTCCTTGTCGCCGGGCATCAGCGAGACATTCGGCATGCGCTGGAACTGCGCGTCGGCCCACGACTGCGCGTACGAGCATCCATGCGACCGTGTCCGGATGCCGCGACCCTTGTAGTAGTCGTCGAGCCAGAGCGCCTGCTCCCGCGTGGTCTGATAGTCGACGAACAGGCCATTCTTGATGATGTCGAATTCCTCGGGCACAACGCCTTCGTCATCCCATCCGCACGCCGCGAGCGAGCCGTGCTGGGAGCGGTCGCCCTTCACGTTCATGATCGACGAGCCGAACTTGAGCTTGCCCAGCACCCTGTCGGGCGGAGCGACGAACGACGTGCCGGCGTAGTTGGCCTCGAACCCCATCGCACGGTCGAGCTCCGTGGGATGCGCGATGGCCTCGTGCACCGTGAGGCCGAGATTGGACGGATGCAGGACGAGGTCGTAGCGGCCGACTTCGACAGGCTTGGCGGAAAGTTTCTGGACCGCTTCTTCGGCCCATCTCGGTGCCTGCTCGACCAGCTTCGCATCGAGCACCCATTCATAGCCGAGCGCGCGAGGGGCGATCTCCGAGGAGTCACGGCTCTGGAAGTCACCATTCCCGACCGCCGTGATCGTCATCGACGGGCTGGTGCGATAGATGGTCTGCACCACGAGCGTATCGTCCGTCGTGGCGAGCGTCTTCTCCTCGCGCAGGAAGAACATGTTCGACTGGACAAAGCGCGCACCGGAGACTTTGAGCGCGGCTTCATTGGCGGCGAGCAGCAACCCGATCTTGTCCTCGATCGCGACATCGAAGGGATCCTGTTTCGCGGGGCTGCGCCATGTGCCCTTTTGGCGGCCGGGCGTTGGGGCGAGCACCACAGGCCGGCGTGTCGAGGAGCGGTTGGCGCGCGCTTGCGCGACCGCCTGCTGCGCGACGCGCACCACCTCATCGCTGCTGAGATCCCTGCTCGCGGCAAAACCCCATGCGCCATCGACAAGGACGCGGACGCCGAACCCCGTCGTCTCTGTATCGACGAGGTTCTGCACCCTGCGCTCGCGCGTGAAGATGGATTGTGCGCGATTGCGTCCAATCCGGACATCGGCATATTCCGCCCCCGCCGATCGCGCGGCATCGAGGGCACGCAGCGCGAGGTCGTTGACTGCGGTTTCGCCCGGCGATGCAGTGGGTCGCTCACCAAGGGCGGCGGCCGCCGCGTCGGAGCGGTTCGCGAGCCCGAGCGCCGCCGTGGCGGCGACAGCGGAGCTTGCCTTCAAAAAATCGCGGCGATTCGTGTTGGCCACGCAGTTCCTCACGCGTAAAGCGCGGTGATGTTGCGCGAATATATGCAAGAGGAGAGTCCCGAGTCCAGAGTGCGAGCACGGAAGCCCGCGGACTACCTCGTGAATTCCTGCTGCTGATCGCTACACTTCATGCCTTGCCATTTCCTTCAGCCATCCGATGTTGCTCGTCGGATCCAAGGCGCAGACTGCTCGATTCTGGACGGACAACATGGATCTCGGACTCAACGGAAAAGTCGCGCTGGTTGCGGGCGCGTCGAGCGGACTCGGACTCGCCATCGCTCGCGAACTGGCGCGCGAAGGATGCGCAGTGGCGATGATGGCGCGCCGGACCGACGAGCTGGCGAAGGTCGCCGCCGAGATTACTACCACGACTCGGCGGCGCGCGCTGCCGCTCTCCGGGGATGTGCGAAGCAAGGAAGACATCGCGCGAGTCGTACGCGAGGCAGAGGCGACGCTCGGACCCGTCGACATTCTGCTCGCCAACGCAGGGGGTCCGCCCTCAACCCTCTTCAAGGACACGACGGATGAGCAGTACGCCGAGGCACTCGAGCTCAACCTCCTGGGGTCGATCCGGCTCGCGCAGGCGTGCGTGCCAGGCATGCGCGAACGAAAGTGGGGACGCGTGATCTTTCTGACGTCGATGGCCGCGAAGCAGCCTGTGCCTGGGTTGCTGCTCTCCAACACCGCGCGCGCCGGACTGCTCGGTTTCGCCAAGACGCTCGCCAGCGAGTGCGCGCCGGACAACGTGCTCGTCAACACTGTCTTGCCCGGCCATTTCGACACCGGTCGCGCGCTGGAACTCGCGGCCATGCGCGCCACTCGCGAGAAACGTCCTGTGGACGTCATCCTGGAGGAGCGGAGCAAGGGGATACCGCTCGGACGGTCCGGCCGACCCGAGGAGATGGCGGCCCTGGTCGCGTTTCTTGCTTCCGAACGAGCGAGTTTCATGACGGGATGCGCGATTCAGGTGGATGGCGGGCAGATCCTCGGGCTGGTGTAAGGGACTTCGGGCCATGGGAGTAACGGTTAGCTTTCCGCGCCGCGACTCGACTCACGACATTCCAGGAGCATGAACGCGTGAAGGCGCTCGTGAAGGAATCGGCTGGTCCGGGCTTCGTTCTCAAGGACGTGCCCGAGCCCACCATCCGCGATGATGAAGTGTTGATCCAGGTCCGCCGCGCCGGAGTGTGCGGAACTGACGTGCACATTCATCAATGGGATGCGTGGGCCAGCGGGCGCGTGAAGCCGCCGATCGTCGTGGGTCATGAGTTTGCCGGTGACGTCGTCCGCGTGGGCTCTCTCGTAACCGATGTGCGCGAAGGAGACCGCGTCACGGCCGAGGGCCATATCGTCGACGGTCGTTGCCTGCTCTGCCGCACGGGCAACGCACATGTGTGCCCGCACACCAGGATCATCGGTGTCGACCGCGACGGGTGCTTCGCCGAATTCATCTCGATGCCTTCCACCAACGTCTGGCATCTCGACGACAACATCTCGTACGATCTCGGTGGCATCCACGATCCGATGGGCAACGCGTTTCATACGGCCCTCACGGCCGAGATACCGGGCGCGAACGTACTCATCACGGGCGCAGGTCCAATCGGGCTGTTCGCGGTCGGTATCTGCAAGGCGGCCGGTGCCTCGCGCGTGATCGTCTCCGATGTCAACGAGACGCGACTCGCCCTCGCGCGCACGATGGGTGCGAGCGACACGGTGCATCCGCACGAGGTGGAGGCCGTGGTGAAGGCGGCCACCGACGGGCTTGGCGTTGACGTCGTGCTCGAAATGTCGGGCGTGCCCGCGGCCATCAAGCAGGCGTTCGCATTGGTACGGGTTGGCGGACGTGTACAGATGCTTGGCATCCCCGCCAAGCCGATGGAAGTGGACTTTGCGAAGGATGTGATCTTCAAGGGGATCACCATCTACGGCGTTGTCGGCCGTCGCATGTACGACACGTGGCACCAGATGACGCGGTTTCTTCGTTCCGGCGCATTCGATCCCACTCCCGTCATAACGCACCGCTTTCCTCTCGAGGGCGCCGAAGAGGCGATCCGGGCGATCACGAGTGGCGAGGCGGGCAAAGTCATCTTCGAGATCGCGTAATCGTGTCGTCGAACCAGACGTTTGCCGCTGAGATGCGTGCGGCTATCGATCAGTTGAAGGCCGAGAAGGTCTACAAGCGTTTCAACTTTCTCGACTCGCCGCAGGCGCCGCGCGTGCAGATGGAAGGGCGCGGCGAGATCCTGATCATGTCGTCAAACAACTACCTGGGGCTTTCCGCAGAGCCGTCGGTGGTAGAGGCGGGCATCAGCGGGCTCAGAAAGTTCGGCGCGGGAACGGCAAGCGTCCGGTTTATCTGCGGTACGTACACCGTGCATCGCGAGCTCGAGGAGGAGCTGGCGCGGCTCGTGGGTACGGAAGCGTCACTCAGCTATGTCAGCTGCTGGAGCGCCAATGAGGCACTGACGGCGACGATCGTGCAGGAAGGCGACTTTGTCGTCAGCGATGCCCTCAACCATGCGTCGATCATCGACTCGATGCGCCTGGCAAAGGGCATCGCCAAGTGCACCACCGCCGTGTACAAGCACGGCGACATGACGGACCTTCGCGAGAAGCTCGCCGGCGCGAAGAATGTGCGCAGGAAACTGATCTGGACGGACGGTGTCTTCTCGATGGAGGGTGCGATCGCCAAGCTGCCCGACATCCTGGAGCTCGCCCGCGCTCACGATGCAATTGTCGTGATGGATGACTCCCACTCGACCGGAGTGCTCGGCAAGACGGGCCGCGGGACGGCCGAGCATTTCGGCGTTGTGGGTGAAGTCGACGTCATCACGTCGACGCTGGGGAAGGCGCTGGGCGGAGCGGCCGGCGGATTTGTCGCCGGGCCGGCAGCGCTGTGCGATTACCTCAACCAGCGCTCGCGCCCGCAGCTTTTCTCGAACGCGTTGCCGCCCACCGTCGCGGCGAGCGCGATGCAGGCCGTGCGAGTGCTGCGAGACCAGCCGGAGCGCGTCGCGACGTTGCGCGAGAATACGACGTATTTCCGCGAACAGATCACCGAAGCCGGCTTTGCTCCGCTCGCCGGAGAGACGCCGATTGTGCCGATCATCGTCGGAGAGACGGCGCGGGCGATCCAGATGAGCGATATGCTGCTCGACGAAGGCGTGTTCGTGACAGGCTTTGGCTTTCCAGTCGTGCCGCAGGGACAGGCGCGCGTCAGGTGCCAACTTTCTGCGGCGCACACGAAGGCGGACATCGATGAAGCGGTCCTCGCCTTCCGCACCGTCGGGGCGAAGCTCGGAATCGTCTGATTCAACCGCAGTCGATCACGATCATCACGCGCTTCCAGCTCGCGACGTCGTCGCCGCCCACCGCCTCCACCTGCGCGCGACAGCGGCCGCCGGCAAGCATGAACGGCGCGAGCCAGTCGGCGACAGGATTCGGGACGTGACCCACCACATCGCCGCCTCGTGCGTGCACCCACACCGCCGGCATCCTGGTACAGGGGGGATCCGGCACGAGAATGAGTGAATCTCCCGGATGCAGTCGATGCACCGCCTCCATGCGGCGGGCGAACACCGTCCCCAGGACGGCAGTCCGAAAGTGGTCCCAGCGCGGAGCGAAGCGAGGGGTCACGCGAGCGGGATGAACGGGAACGAGTGCAACGAGCCCATCCCATGATGAAGCATCTGATCGCCATGCGCCACAGGCAGTTGGCGTGACGCGGGCGCGTGCCGCCTCGTCCGTGGGCTAGAGGACGTGGCCACGCGGCGCCCGTCGCTTCCCTAGCTCGTAGAGGCCGAAGGCATGCGAACATCCGATTTCCTGACTGTCACCATCGCGCTCTTGATGGCCGCTCCGGCCGGAGCACAACAGCGTCTGTTCCGCGATTCCTGGTTCTGGGGCTTGAAGGGTGGGGTCGTGACTCTGTCGACCGCACCGTCAGCATCCAGCGCAACCGAGCGCATCGTGGCGCCAACTGTCGGTGGTGAGTGGTTGATCACCCGCACCCAGGGTGCGCTGTACGTGGCCTTTGACCACGCCTTCTTTTCATCGACCTCCTTCGTGCCTGACGCGAGCAGCACATCGGGCGAGCGGAGGGTCACGGCAAAGGACCTGCGACGCTTCAGCCTCGCGCTCCTCGCGTTCCCCAGGACGTTTGGCGCGCTTCGTCCATACATCGGCGCGGGCGTTGGCATCAACTTGATTGCCAAGGTGACGCCCGTCGGAACGTTCAGCGATCCTGGCGCGCGCTCATCGGTGCAGACCACGATCAACGACCGGAAGTCCGGCGCCTCCCCGACTCTGATTGGAGGCGTGCACATGGACATGAAGCGCTTCTCGCTCTTTGGTCAGGCGACGCTGGTGACGTTCACCGACCAGTTCATCCTGAACGGCGCTTCGCCCGTTGGAGCCGAGTTCGGGATCAGGTACAACATCGCCCCGGCCAAGGAACGTCCGAAGCCCCGCAGCTAGCTGGTGAGTTCCTCGTCGCAGTGACCCTTCGCGGTCACTCGTCGGGCCTCACGCGAAGGGCGCCTTTCGGGGCGCCCTTCGTTGCATCAGCCACCAAGCGAACGCCGCGCGAACGTCTTCGGCGTCGCCGAGACGTACGCGTTGTCCGCGACAAGCCAGCGCAATGGCCAGTCCGCCGCCTGCGTTATCCCGATACGCGGCGTGACAATGACGTCGCTATCCGCCACCGGAGATCCGCGAAGCACCGTTAGCGCTCCGCGTTGCAGGGCGACACCGTCATGCATGCGGGCGATCCCGAGGGCCGCGCAAAGCTTCCCGGGGCCATTCGTGAGGTCCCGATCACGACGTGCCCTGGGGCGGCGCGCACGCATCAGCGGGAGCCCTTCCAATGGCTCCAGTGCGCGTACCAATACGGCGCTGCCAATCCCCTCCGCCTGCACGACTGCGTTGAAGCACCAATGCATGCCGTAGATCAGGTACACATAGGCAACGCCCGCCGGACCGAAAAGATTCCAGGTACGCGCCGTCCGCCCCGCGACGGCGTGACACGCGGGATCGTGGTCACCGAGGTACGCCTCAGTCTCG
>JBKJKH010000024.1:0-3970 GCA_046597595.1 Gemmatimonadaceae bacterium | reverse complement strand
GGTGAGTGCTCCAGACAGCGCGGCGGCAGGCTTCATCCGCGCCGCGAGCGAGCAGGCCGCTCACCGCCTCGGCTGGTCGCCGGATCACCCGGATGAAGCGCGACGGGAAGCCGACGCCCACGGCTTCGTCACCACGCTGCTGGAGCGGTCTGCGGCGGCGTATCGCATGAGTGATGATCGCGCACTCAGCGAGGCTGCATGGGAGCTGGCATTGTCGCCGCCGATGCTGGCCGCGTTCTATCAGAACGTGGATCTCCTGTACAACGACCGCTTCGAGGACGCTGACGCCGTCTCGGCGCTCGTGATGCGGGCGCTCGAGCACTCGGCCGGGTTGCCGCATCCGTAAGTGAGCGCGTTCATTGACCTGTTCTCGCAGGCGTCAGCCGAGTACGCCGAGTTTCGGCCGACGTATCCTGCGGCGCTGTTCGACGAGATCGCGGCGCGCGCGCAGAGGAGGCGAGTAGCCTGGGATTGCGCGACGGGCTCGGGTCAGGCGGTCGGTGGGCTCGTCCGGCATTTTGACACCGTCGTTGCGACAGACGCCAGCAGGGCGCAGCTGACGAATGCCCGCCGCGAGGCCAGAGTGCACTATCTGTGTTCCGTCGCGGAGTGTCCGGCGCTGGCACGCGGCAGCGTGGATTGCGTGACGGTCGCGCAGGCCGCGCACTGGCTTGACCACGACGTTTTCAATGCGGTGGTGCGCGAAGTCGCATCGCCGGGAGCGCTCATCGTGATGTGGTGCTATGGGCTGCCCCGCATCACGCCCGCCATCGACGCGACGATCGGCGAATTGTATTCCGGTATCCTGGGCAGCTCCTGGGCCGCGGGACGCCGGCACCTCGATGAGGAATATCGCACGATTCCCTTTCCCTACGACGAAATCGAGTGGCCCGCGTTTTCGCTCGAGGTGCGATGGACGGCGGAGCAATTCGCAGGGTACGTCGGCACGTGGTCGGCGTTACGCACCTACCGTCGCGCGCACGGTGACGCGACGCTGCGGACGTGGCTCGACGCGCTGCACGCTGCCTGGGGTGACGGTGGGGCGCGCACGGTGCGGTGGCCGCTTGCCGTGCGCGCCGGCTACATCACGGAGTCGCGCCTTACTTGATGCGCTCGATCTTTGTGTTGGCGGTCGTGATGACCGGGATGATCATGCCCGCCGCTGCGACGGTGACCGTCAGTTCCTGATTGTCCTGTGCGTCCATGCCGACAAACCAGCCATTCGGCGAGACGAAGCTCATGCCCTTCCCGGTGGAGCCGCCGTCGATGGTGAAGTCCGCACCCATCTGGTTGCCCTTGCCCGTGATCTTCGCCTTGGAATCCATCGCGATCTTCCACGTCTTCTGGCCGGCAATCGTGGTATCGCCCATCACCGTGTACGTCATGATTGCGGTGCGGTGAATCTCGGCGCCATTGCCTGTGGGCATTGTGACGTCGACCGTGTCGATCCACGTCGTGCCCGCCTTGATCATGGCCGGGAGGCGGGGGAGGAAACGCTTCATCCCTTCACTTGCCTGGCTTACCGGCTCAGTCCCGTCGACCGCCGTGACCTTGGAGGAATACAGCTTCCCCTGGGGCGACATCAGGCCATTCAGCTTCATGCCAATGAGCTTGGTGACGTCGGGCGCGCCCGGTGCCGTCGTGGTCTGCGCAATCGTGTCGAGTACGATGGAGACGGGAAGCGAATCCTTGTTCGCCTTGCCGACCGTGACCGAGACTTTCTGCTCGGAGTTCAGCGAAAACTCCTGCTTCTGGCCCTGCATTTCCTGCGACGTGGTCGTCGTTGTGACGACCTTGTACTGGGCGGTGCCCGGCGTATACCAGAGCTTGCTCTCCTGCGCGCCCAGCGAGCCGGCGACAAGCAGAAGCAGTGAGGCGATGGAACGAGCGTGCATGGACGACTCCACAAGAGGTTTGGCGTACATTCATTAAAAGACGCGTAGTGTCGTACGCTGCAACGCCCTTTCCGTTTCCTTTTTCCTGAAAAGTCACAATGTCTCCTGATTCGCCTCCTGTCCCGCGCACATGGCAGCCAGTCGACCTTGGCGCCGGCATGCCGGCGCCGGCCGGTGCGTACTCACCCGCCGTGCGAGCCGGGCAGTTCGTCTTTGTCTCCGGTCAGATTCCGAAGGACCCTCGGACGGGAGAATTGGTAGGACAGAATGTGGGCGACCAGATTCGTCAGGTGCTCACAAATGTCGAAAGCGTCCTGAAGGCGGCAGGCGCGAGCCTGTCGGATGTCGTCTCCGTGACCGTCTACCTCGTGGACGAGGATGACTGGGGCACGTTCAACGACATCTACAAGACCGTGTTTCAGCCGCCGTATCCCGCGCGGGCGGTCGTCGGCGCGCAACTACGGGGCGGAGTCCTGGTCGAGGTCAGCGCGGTGGCAATGCTCGCGGCGTAGGAAGGGTTACATCACGCCGCTCGCATTCGTCATCGAATGGGTAGCAACGTCTCACGGAGCGGCGTGTCATCGGTGTCGAAGTTTCCTCGGAGGACCCCGCGACGCAGCGGAAAGATCGCCGTCAGGCTGACGCAGGTCGCGACGCGACTGCGCTCCTCAGCACGCGCGCGGCCGTACTGGGCGGGATCGATCCTCGCCCTGCTCGTGATGGCGAGTGCCGCCGGTGTGTTCGCCTGGCAGCGGAGTAGCGCCGCTTCCCGTGACGTTCCCCAGGTCCCGTACTCCGATGTGGCGCAGGCGCTTGCCGCCGGGCAGGTGGCTGAACTCGTCGTCGAGGGGAAGGGCGCACGACTGGCGGTCACGTTCCGCACCACCCGCGCATTCGCGGGGCGCACGATTCGCTCGGCGACGACCTCGGTGCCTTCGGGCGCCGTCACGCTCGCTGACCTTGATCGATGGGGAGCAGCCGGCACGACGGTGCGCGTGACGCGCGAGCGCGTTTCGGAAACCGCCATCCAGATGACGTTCCTTGTCATCGGCTTGGGCGCCGTGCTCTTTCTGCTCGTGCTCCAGCGTCGCGGGGGACGCATTCGTTCGCTGTTCGGAACGACGCCTCCTTCCCGCATGTTGACGCTCGCCGACGTCGGGGGCGTGCGCGAGGCGCGCGCCGACCTGAAGGATGTCATCGCCTTTCTCCGGGATCCCGATCGCTTCCATGCCATGGGCGCGGTCTGTCCAAAGGGTGTGCTTCTGGTCGGTCCTCCGGGCACCGGCAAGACGCTGCTCGCCCGTGCGGTCGCGGGCGAAGCCGGGTGCCCCGTGATCATCGCGTCCGGTTCCGACTTCAACGAGATGTACGTCGGCGTCGGCGCGCAGCGCGTCCGCGCGCTGGCCAAGCAGGCGCGCGGACAGGCACCGTGCATTGTTTTCATCGACGAATTCGACTCGATTGGCGGTCGCCGTGGGCGCCCCAATCGTTCGAGCGAAGAGGAGACGACGCTCAACCAGCTGCTCGTGGAGATGGACGGCACGGCGGGCAGCGAGGGCGTCATCTGGATGGCGGCAACGAACCGCGATGACATGCTCGACCCGGCGGTGCGACGGCCCGGCCGGTTCGACCGCGTGGTGGAAGTAGGGCTTCCGACGACATTGGATCGCGAGGAGATCCTGCGCATTCATGCGCAGAAGGCACCGCTTGCCGACGACGTGGATCTCGAGCGACTGGCCATGCTGACGGTCGGACACTCGGGTGCGGACCTCGCAAACCTGCTCAACGAGGCCGCGATTCTCGCGGTGCACGACGAGAGCCGGTCGATCACGAATGCGCATCTGGAAGCCGCGCGCGACAAGATCCTCCTCGGACGCGTGCGCGCCGGTGTGGTGGTGAGCGAAGAGGAACGGCGCCTGATTGCGCTGCACGAGGCCGGTCACGCCGTCGTGGGACTTGTGGCGTGTCCGCAGGACCGCCTGCACAAGGTCACCATCGAGGCACGCGGTCGCTCACTTGGCGCGGCGCACTTTGCGCCAGACACGGACCGGCACCTGCACACCCGCCGCTATCTC
>JBKJKH010000556.1:0-5098 GCA_046597595.1 Gemmatimonadaceae bacterium | reverse complement strand
CGCTCCTCGACGAGCGCTTCCACCCGGCGCTGGAGCAACTCGAGCCCATCCTCCGATGTCGTCACGACCTTGAGCTTCTCGCCCAATGCGCGCACGGCACGCTCCGAATCGCGCAGCATCTCCCACGCACGCTTGCCGGTCGCCGCTTCGATGCGCCTCACGCCCGCCGCCACACCCGTCTCCTGCACCATGCGGAACAGGGCGATCTCGCTGGTGTTCCGCACATGCGTGCCGCCACACAGCTCCATTGAGAAGCCGGGAATGGACACCACGCGCACCACGTCACCGTATTTCTCGCCGAACAACGCCATCGCGCCTGACGCGAGCGCCTCCTTGTACGGAAGCTCCCGGTTCGACACTGGCGTCGCCGCCCAGATCTGCTCGTTGACGATGCGCTCGATGTCCGCGAGCAATTCAGGCTTCACCGGACCATGATGCGTGAAATCGAAGCGCAGGCGATCGGGCGCCACGAGCGAACCCGCCTGATGCACGGCCTCTCCGAGCACCTGACGCAGCGCCGCGTGGAGCAGGTGCGTGGCCGTGTGATTGCGTTCGGTCTCGCGGCGGCGTGTCGTCGGAATGCGCGCGCGCACGCGGCCGAACTCGATGGTCCCCTCCAAACGCCCGATGGCCGCGTTCCGCCCGTCGATCTTCCGCACATCATCGACGTCCACGCGCCAGCCGTCTCCCACGATCTCCCCGTGGTCGGAGACCTGGCCGCCCGATTCAGCATAGAATGGTGTTTCGCGCAGCAACACGGCCACACGGTCGCCATCGAGGCGGCGGACGGCAGTGACCTGCGTCTCGATCTCGACGGAATCGTATCCGACAAACGCGCTCCCGCTGTCGCCGCTCGCCTGACGCTCCCAGCTGGCCGGATCCGCGAGCACGTCCGCTGACACACTGAGCTTCCGGGAATCGCGATCCTCGCGGCTCTGCGCGCGTTGTTTCTCGAGCGACACCTCAAAACCGGAAATATCCACGGTGTAGCGACGCTCGCGCGCCATCAACTCCGTGAGGTCGATCGGGAAGCCGAAGGTGTCGTACAGACGGAACGCGTCTTCGCCGCTGATGGTGCCACGAATCTCCGTGCTGCCCTGCGTCGTGTGCACCGGCGCGAGGGATTCGAACTGCGCCATCCCCGCATCAATCGTGGCCAGAAAGCGCTCTTCCTCCGCACGCGTAGTCTGGAGGATGTGTGACGCGCGCGACCGCAATTCCGGGTACGCCTCACTCATCGTGTCGATGACCACTTCAGCGACGTGCACGAGCGTCGGCTCCCGCCGGCCCAGGAGCCAGGCATGGCGCACTCCGCGGCGCAAGATACGGCGCAACACATAGCCGCGACCTTCGTTCGAGGGAAAGACGCCATCGGCCAGCATGAACGAAACGGTCCGCGCGTGGTCGGCGATCACGCGGAACGAGGCGGGATCGATCGGGCGCCCATTGGCCGTGCCGGGCGCGCTCGGTGTTCCGGCCAGCGCGTCCGCGTTCCGGCCTGCGTACTCGAGCCCGACCACCTGCTCTACGCGGGCGATCATCGGCGCGAACACGTCCGTGTGAAAATTGTTCGTCACGCCCTGGAGTATCGCCGCAATACGCTCGAGCCCCGCCCCCGTGTCCACACTCGGTTTCGGGAGCGGCACCAGCGTGCCGTCCGGCTGCCGGTCGTACTGCATGAACACGAGGTTCCAGAATTCGAGGAAGCGTCCCGCTTCTGCGCCAATCTCGAATGCTTCCTTCGAGAACTCATCACGCCGCTCCGTCCACTCTCCCGTCTCGCCATCAGGGGTGCGCCAATCCTTCGCGACGGCGGCGAGATCGATGTAGATCTCCGAGCACGGCCCACATGGCCCGGTATCCGCCATCTGCCAGAAATTGTCTTTCGCGCCCAACCCGTAGATGCGTGAGTCGGGGAGGCCGGCGATCTCGCGCCACAGCGCGCGGGCCTCATCGTCTTCCTCATATACGGTCACCCGCAGGTGCGCCGGATCGAGCTTCAGCTCCTGCGTGACGAATTCCCACGCGAACCGAATCGCATCGCGCTTGAAGTAGTCGCCAAAGGAGAAGTTGCCAAGCATCTCGAAAAAAGTGTGATGCCTGGCCGTGTGCCCGACCTGTTCAAGATCGTTGTGCTTGCCGCCGGCGCGCACGCACTTCTGCGCCGTGGTGGCGCGACGCCCGAACGCAGGCTCCTCGAGGCCGAGAAACACGCGCTTGAACGGCACCATCCCGGCGTTCACGAACAGCAGGGTCGGATCGTCGGCCGGGACTAGTGTCGCGCTCGGGCGCACGCTGTGCCCATTGCGCTCGAAGTACGACAGGAACCGGCTCCGGATCTCAGCGGCGTTCATGCGCGGAATATAGGCGCGGAACGGCGAATCCTGAATCAGCCGGCAGCGTCTGATCCTTCAACTCCTTCCGCTTTTCTCACCGCCTCACGAATCGCATCGCTGTCGTATCCGCGGCGGGCAAGGAATCCCCAGAGACGCCGCTGTCTCGTGATGGGATCGAGATTCGCGAGGGAGCGCGCCTTTCGCACGACCAGCTTCTCGATGGCTGCAGCCTCGTCGACACCCCCTTCCGCCTCGAGCGTTTCGAGCGCCGCGTTGGCCATGTCACCGCTGATGCCCCGCTTGAACAACTCCTGCTTGAACCGCCGCTTCGAGACGCCCTGACCCTGCACCTTGGAGCGCGCCAGCTGCATCGCGTACTCGCTGTCGTCGAGAAAACCCAGCGCGATCAGCCTCGTGAGTGCATGCTCGACCCGCGCCGGCTCTTCCCTGGCCTGAATGAGGCGCCGCCTCAGCTCCACCACGGAGCGGGATCGCGCGGTGAGCAGGCGCACGGCGCGCTCATACGTCAGGAAGCTGGCGCCCTCCTCGATGATCCGGTCACGGAGCGCCTCGGAGAGACTGGCGTTCGCGTGCAGGCCGAGCGCGGCGACGAGGTCGGCGGGGAGGATTGCGGCGGGCTCACCGTCGATCTCGACCTGATACCGGCCGGAACGGGCGGGGGTGAGTGCAGATATTCGAGGCACGGGTCTACGGGCAGAGTCATGAGTGTTGCGTTGTGCGTCGTGCGTCTACCTCTCGAGTTGTGCGTCATGCGTTTTGCGTGCAGAACCCGGCTCCGGAACGTCCACCGGATCTTGAAAAAGAAAAAAAGCCGGGGAGCAGCCACCTGAGAGGAGTAAGGTTCCGGGCCCCACATCCGTCAGACGACATACTCCCCGACTTTACAGTTCGGGCCCTGCGCGGTCAGTCTTCGGCCGCTTCCGCCTCTTCATTCACCTTGGCGCCAATCCCGAGGACCACCTTCACCTTCTCCTCGATCTCCAGCATCAGCGTCGGATTGTCCTTGAGGAACATCTTCGTGTTCTCGCGACCCTGGCCGATCTTCTGGCCGTTGTAGCTGTACCACGCGCCCGACTTCTCGATGATACCGGACTCCGCACCGATGTCGACGAGCAGCGACGTGTGGCTGATGCCTTCCGCATACATGATGTCGAACTCCGCCTGCTTGAACGGCGGGGCGACCTTGTTCTTCACGACCTTCACGCGGACGTGCGAACCCACCACTTCTTCCTTCTCCTTCACGGGACCGATGCGCCGGATGTCGAGGCGCAGCGACGCGTAGAACTTGAGTGCCTTGCCGCCGGTGGTCGTCTCGGGATTGCCGAACATCACCCCGATCTTCTCACGCAGCTGGTTGATGAAGACCACCGACGTCCGCGACCGCGCGATCGCGCCGGTGAGCTTGCGGAGCGCCTGGCTCATGAGTCGCGCCTGAAGACCCATGTGCGAGTCGCCCATCTCGCCTTCAATTTCGGCCTTCGGGACCAGCGCTGCCACCGAGTCCACCACGACGATATCCACCGCGCCCGAGCGCACCAGGATGTCGGCGATCTCGAGGGCCTGCTCGCCGGTGTCGGGCTGCGAGATCAACAGGCTCTCGATGTCCACACCAAGCTTGCGGGCATACTCGACATCAAGCGCATGCTCGGCGTCGATGAACGCGGCGACGCCGCCCTGCTTCTGTGCGTTGGCCACCACGTGCAGGCAGAGCGTCGTCTTGCCGCTCGACTCCGGTCCGTAGATCTCCGTGATGCGCCCGCGCGGAATTCCGCCCACACCGATCGCGGCATCGAGATTGATTGCGCCGGTAGGAATCGACTCCACGCGCACGCGCGTGTCGGAGCCCCACTTCATGATGGACCCCTTGCCGCACTGCTTCTCGATCTGCGCGATGGCCAGACCGAGTGCCTTCTTCTTGTCGTCCTGAATCGTCGAAACAGCCATGATCCGGACCTCGGATGCATTGTGATGCTCTGGCCACGCAGAGCGAAAGTTACCCCGGGCGCACTGCCCGAACAGACCCGAAGAAAATACGAAGAGAAAACCCGAAAATCAACCGGCAGGTCTAAGCTCGAAAGCAGCCGGAACGTGCCGGACGCGCACCATGGCTCCATCAACCAGAACCCCGATCACATCGAACCGGTACGCTTCGGTTGGGCGGCCATGGCGGTCTATCCACACCATGGCAGACCGGGCAAGCTCACGCTGTTTCCGCCAGCCTACCGCTGCCACCGGGCCACCGAAGCCGTTGCCACGCCTCGCCTTAACCTCAACGAAGGCAATAGTCCCGTCCCGCTCCGCCACGAGATCGATGTCCCTGTGGCCGTTCTGGAAGCGCCGCTGGACGATCCGCCAGCCTTGCCGGCGCAGCCAGCGCTCAGCTACCCGCTCCCCGATTTCGCCGAACCGCTGCCGCGCCTGTGACATGGGGCGAAAGTAGGGCCTCGACCAACAAGCCCTACACCGAACGGTCGCGGGACGAACCGAAACCCCGCTACTCCCTCACGCCACAGATGCGATCGAGATCCTCGAGCCCGCAGAGCACATCACGCGGCTTCGATCCATCCGGCGGTCCAAGCACGCCGGCCGCATGCAGCTGGTCGATGATTCGCGCGGCGCGGCCGTAGCCAACCTTGAGCCGGCGCTGCAACAGCGACGTCGAACCCTGCTGGTGCTGGATGACCGTCTCGGCTGCTTCACGAAACAGCTTGTCGCGGTCGCTGTCGTCAGGACCGTCGCCC
>JBKJKH010000375.1:0-4279 GCA_046597595.1 Gemmatimonadaceae bacterium | reverse complement strand
GCAGCTCTCCGCGACGCTGTACCTGCCTGCGGGCTACAAACCCGAGCAGGGCAGGCTGCCGTTTTTCTTCTGGGCGTACCCGCGCGAGTTCCGCACGCGAGACGCGGCGGCACAGGTAATTGGCTCTTCTCACCGTTTCACCCGGCCGAATGGTCCGTCTCACCTGTTCCTGCTCACGCAGGGCTACGGCGTGCTCGACGGACCCACGATGCCGATCGTCGGGGAAGGCGAGAAGGAGCCGAACGACAACTATGTCGAGCAGCTCGTGGCCAGTGCCAGGGCCGCCGTGGACAAAGTGGTGGCGATGGGCGTCGCGGACCGCGATCGAATCGGCGTCGGCGGTCACTCCTACGGCGCGTTCATGACGGCCAACCTGCTCGCACATTCCCAGCTATTTCGCGCGGGGATCGCGCGCAGCGGGGCCTACAACCGGACGCTCACGCCCTTCGGCTTCCAGGCTGAGGAGCGGACGTACTGGAAGGCGCCAGACATCTACGACCGCATGTCACCCTTCAGCTATGCGGATAGCATCCGCGCGCCGATCCTGCTCATCCACGGCATGGCGGACGACAACTCGGGAACCTTCCCGGTGCAGAGCGAGCGTTTCTACGCTGCACTCAAGGGCAACGGCGCCAAGGTGCGCTACGTCCAGCTCCCCGCCGAGGCGCATGGGTATCGCGCGCGTGAAAGCATCGGGCACACGTTGTTCGAGATGGTGGCGTGGATGGACCTGTACGTGAAGCCGGAGCGGACGAAGCGGATGGAGTAACGCGTCAGGGCGACAGTCGCTCCACGAGCCACCGGTCGCCTGCACGGCGGTACCGGATCCGGTCGTGCAGCCGGCTGGGCCGGCCCTGCCAGAACTCCAACGCGTCCGGTGTCACGAGAAATCCTCCCCAGTGGGGAGGCAGCGTCGGCTCACCGGCGGCAAAGCGTGCCGTGGTCTCGCCATGCTGGGTCTCGAGCCACTCGCGCCCGGGGATCACGGTGCTCTGGTGCGACGTCCAGGCGCCCAGCCGGCTGCCTAACGGCCGCGACTGATAGTACGCCAGTGACTCCTCGGCACCGATGCGCTCGACTGCGCCGGTGATGCGGACCTGGCGCTCCAGCTCCTGCCAGAAGAACACGAGCGCCGCCCGCGGATTGTCCGTGAGCTCCGTGCCCTTCTGGCTCCGGTAGTCAGTGAAGAACACGAAGCCACGCGCATCGACGCCCTTGAGGAGCACGATGCGCGCGGACGGAGTGCCATCGCGGCTCGCCGACGCGAGGGTCATCGCGTTCGGCTCCCGCACCTGCGCCGCTCGCGCCTCCGCAAACCAGCGCGTGAACTGCTCGACCGGGTCGCGCGCCACGTCGCCCTCGTCGAGCGCCGCCCGCGAATACTCCGTGCGCAGGGCGGCGAGCGCGTCGTCACTCACGCGTCGAGATACTTGCTCTTGAGGATGTCCATGTGATGCCGCTCGTGCCCGGCCATCACGTAGGCCAATGCGCGTACGCTGATCTCGACGCCGTTTGCAGTGCCGATACGGCCCAGGGCGGCTTCGTCGAATCCGCGGAACATCAGCAGCGTCGCCTGCCGGAGATGATGGAACTCCGACGCAATGTCGAACAGTGAACGCCGGTCAAAGTTCGCCGACGCCACATAATCGTCCTGTTCGGCGCCGGGGACTGGCGTGCGGTCCGCGCGCGCGAACCGCAGCGCGCGGTACGCAAAGATGCGCTCGAAGTCCATGACATGGCCGACGACTTCCTTGATACTCCACTTGCCCGGGGCGTAGCGGTGCGTGCCTCGATCCTCCTTGATCCCGCGCAGCAGTGACAATGTGGTGTCATGCTGGCGGTCGAACATCTCGAGCACGCTGCCGTCCGGGATGAGGTCGATGTAGCGCCCGTAATAGGGGTCGAATTCGTTGACGTTCGGCTTGGCGATCGTGAGCGTCGGCATGGTATCGTCCCGGAGAATTTTCAATACAGGGAAAAGGTCGGTGATCGCCCTTCAGCCGTCAACTCGCCGATCACGAGAGCTGACTAGCGAGAGTAGTGCAGGACCGTCAGCTGGCCGTAGTTGCGCTCCACCCGGATGCCGCGGCACGTGAGCAGCGAGGACTGTGCATACGCCACGAAGTTGACTCGCGCCGTCGGCATGTCCTGGGTCAGGATGATGGATCCGGATCGAGAGGAAAGCCCATGATGCATGTTCGGCGACACATTGAAGCCCGCAGCAAACGCAATCATGCTTGCGCTGGTACGGAACGCGACGGTATCGCTCAGCGCCAGCACCATGAACGTGATTAGTCCCACGTTGTAGTTGCAGTCATTGGTCACCTCGACATCGCCGTGTGCGACGAGCAGGTCGCCTGCGCGAAGAGAATCAACCTGCAGGGAAAACACCACCACCATCGTGTCCGGGCTCACCAGCCGGAGAGAATCCACCCGCTCGGATCCCGCGGCGGACCGGTAGCCGCGCACCGTGCGAAGCAGCCCGGTCGCGGTCGGCAACGCATCCGGAGATCGCGCGCCAGTCGATTGCGCAATCGCAGCGGACGGCTGAACGGACGCGGAGAGGACCCCGGCAAGTAACGCGAAGCGGATAAGCATTACCTGAATCAGCGTACTTCGACTGGCGCGCGCAACGCATCGATGTCGGAAAGGACTGCCTCCGCGACCCGGTCAGCCAGCGCCATCACCGTGAGATACGGATTCACCTCGACGGAATCAGGGAACAGCGCGGAATCCGCGACGCGAAGCCAGGGCATCCCGTGCACGCGCCCCCGTGAGTCGGTCACGGAATCGCTCTCGTCGCGCCCCATCGAGCAGCCACCCATCATATGCGCCGCCGAAATCGACACGCGCCCGGCCAGGAAGTGTCGATCGCTCACCAACTCCTCAATGCGCGCAGCATCCTCGCGCTCGATGCACGGCGGATCCGCCGTTGGCGCATGCACACGGAGCGCACCGGCGGCGAAAAAAATTCGACTCGCGGTACGCGTGGCGGCCACCAGTGCGCGAATCGTCCTGTGCGTGAACTGGTAGTGCACCACTGGCCGGCCTGCCCGGTCGACCGTGATCCTGTTCTGCGGCACCGCGTGATCACAGGCGAGCACGAGGATCATCTGAAGCCGCGGAAAGGCGCGCATGAACCGGCTGTGCGCATCGCCGAAGCCGGTCATGTTCTTCGCCGTGACAAACGGGAAGTACATGCAGGTCTCGAGCACGAACTGTTCTTCAACCGACCGGTCCAGGTAGAAGCTCTTGGGATGGCCGATGTGATTGCCGAGCTCGCGATCATGCTCGGCGACAAGAATGTGCGCAGGGTGACAGGTGAAGCGCCGGCCGAGGTGACGGAGGTGTTTCGTGGTACGCGACCGCATGAGGAGCGCGGACGAACCGATGGAACCACCCGCGACGACGATCGTGCCTGCGCGCACCAGGTAGTCGCCGGGCGCCCATTCGGATGGCGCGCCTTTCGAGCCAGCGGCCGCTTCGGAGACGCGCACATGCACCGCGCGCGCCTCTGGAATCGACAGCACCTCCGCGCGCGTCACAACCTCGACGCCCTGTCGCTCGGCTGCCGGCAACTGGACCTGCGCGGTCCCCTGCTTGGCCAGATTGGGGCATCCGAGATTGCAGAGACTCGCGCCCATGCATCCACGCAGGTTGAGCGGAAACTGCTCCGCGCGAAATCCTGCGCGTGTGCAGCCCTCCACGAAGAGGCGATTGTTCTCGTTGATCGCGTCAGCCTCAAGCAGGTGCACGTTGTTCTGCCCCCGGTACTTGGTGCTGCGCTGCTCAACGTCGCCGGCCGTCAGTCCCGGGACGGCCCAGCCCTCGATGACGCGCGGCGGTGCGACCAGTGTGGTCCCGGTGTACACCATCGTTGAACCGCCGAACACCCGCCCGAACGCGAGTGTCATCGCACCATCCGCGGTGAGGAAGGCCCCGCCATCCTCATAAAGCGCTGGCGCCATGTCGAGCTCAACGCCGGTCAGTTCATGGCTGCGCAGCCGCGGGCCCTGCTCGATCACGAGGATCCGCTTCCCGTCGCGCACCAGGGGCGCGAGCTCGAGTGCGACCGTGCCACCGCCTGCGCCTGAGCCGATGATGACGACGTCATAGGAGTGTTCGATCATGCGTCGCGGATCGCGGACCATCCGCGGGCAGTGGCGCGATATCCGAGACTGGCGGCCATTCCCTCGCGCGCGTAGAACCCCATGAACACGAGCGTGCGCAGCCCCCAGAGACCGCGCCGCAGGATTGGCAGCGGCGATCGCTCGATGGA
>JBKJKH010000467.1:0-4576 GCA_046597595.1 Gemmatimonadaceae bacterium | reverse complement strand
GGACGGCGGGATCCGCTTCGACCTGGCCGAAGTCGGGATTCACGGTCGCATCGAGCGTGAGGTTCGACGACAGGCCGTACTTCACGTCGAGGCCCGCGGCGGCCTGCATGGGGTGCGAATAGTCAGCGCGGAGGGCTCCCGCTCGCGTCACGCTCTTTGCCACCGTGTACGGGACCGCTTCCAGCCGCCGCGGCGAGGCGAGCCCTCGCAGGCCCTGAAGCTCGGCGAATTGCGACGGCAGGCCCCCCTTGGACTTGCGAAAGACCGGCCATGCATAGCGCTCGCCGGTGCGCGTGACTTCGCGGGTGATCATGATGCCAAAGGTGTGCTCTGCGGCATCCGCGAACCGCAGCTGGCTCAGCGGAATGCGGAACTCCGCGACCCAGCCTGCGGAGTCAATGCGTGCCGCGCTCTGCCAGACGGCGTCCCAGGAGACGTCCTCGTCGCCATCGTTGGTGATGCTGATGTCGCGTTGCACGCCGGCGGGATTCACCACGAACTCGTATCCGGTGCGCTTGTCATGATACGAGTCAATCATTATGCGCACGTTATCCGACGACGTGCGCTGGTCGCGCCGGCTCAAGAGCGAGGAGATGCTGTCGGGATGCGGGTCGAAGCTTCTGACGAGCACATAGATATTCCGCTCATCGTACGCGATCCTCGCAACCGTGCGAAACGTGGGATCGCCATTCTCCTTCGGGTCGAACACGCGAAAAGCGTCCACGACCTGCGCGGTCTTCCACACCGCGTCGTCCTCGCGCCCATCGATGAGCGGAATCTGCGGCGCGCGGGTCGCGACGGTGGACGCAACCGAGGAGTCGCGGTGGATCGCGGGAGAAGGGGGCGCGCCGGCAGTGGCCGCGAGGCTCTGGCCGGCGAGCGGAGCGGACGCGAGCGCACACGCGAGAAGGGCGCGACAGAGGAACATGGAAGCAGTCGGAGAAGAGTCGGCGTGCAACTGGATGACCGTTACGCACGCCGGGCGCGACTTGTTTCATCGCCCCGATAGAGTCCGACACTGCAAAGGCGGAAAGGGTTGGATGGCCCGAGGAGGCAGGTGCGACTGCGCTCTAGGCGAGGGTGTCCGCGAAGAGTCTCAGCCAGTTTCCGCCGAGCAGCTTGTCGATCTCCGCGGCCGGGCGCCCGCGTTTGGCGAGCGCGCTCGCGATGACGTCCATGCGACGAGGTCCGTTCAGCTCAGCAATGAAAAAGGGCCAGCGGAAGTTGGCCGCGTTCAACGGCCGGAGTCGCGACAGCTCGTCGATCAGCTTCTGCTTCTCCTCCGGCGTGTCGGGAATGCGCCGGTGCTCGCGATCACTCCCGATCGCCACGTGCTCGATGCCGGCGACGCGAATCGCGTGCTCGATGTGGAGGAGGTAGTCGTCGAGCGTGTTGCGTTCCTTTGCGCCGAGGTACGGATTGATCTGGAAGATGCCGATCACGCCGCCGCGATCGGCCAGTAGTCGCATCGTCTCGTCGGTCTTGCCGCGCGGGTGCTCAAACACGGCCCTGCACGCGGAATGCGTGATCGCGATTGGCGCCTTCGAGTGCATGATCGCGTCGCGCGTGGTCGCCTCGCCGCAGTGTGACGCGTCCGCGAGCATGCGCATGTCGTTCATGCGGCTCACCACCTGAAGCCCGAAGTTCGAGAGGCCGGAGTTTGTGCGCTCGAGGCAGCCGTCACCGAGGAGGTTGCGGGTGTTGTAGGTGAGTTGGACGATGCGGACACCCAGCGCATGGAGCGTGTCGAGCTTCGCGATATCGTCGCCGATGGGGCTCGCGTTCTGGGTGTAGTACATCAGCGCAATCGTCTGGCGCTCGGCGGCGCGGCGGATGTCGGCCGCTGTGTTCGCTCGTGAGAGTCGTGTCGGGTTCGCGGCGATATGGCGGTTCGTCGTGTCGATGTCCGCCTTCATGTTGTCGAACGCCGTGGCGCCCTGCAGCGCAGGATTCCCGACCGTCACGACGCAGCCGCGCAGGCCGCTGGCAAGGATTTCGTCGAGGAGCGCTGGGTCGTAGTGCGGGTGAATCTCGCCGAGACCGTCCACGGCGAGGGAGCGTCGCGGCTGGTCGCCTTTCCACCCGAGCAGCGTCGCCGCTCCCGCGGCCCCGAGGGCGCGCAGGAAGTGTCGGCGGTTATCGCCGTTCGGTATCACGCAGCCGCTCAATCTTCGCGCGGACGTCGCGCACCTTTGGCTGGAGGTCAGGGTCGGCATTCTTCCACAGCTCGACAAACTGGAGGTAGTGTCCAAGCGCCTTCTGCCGGTCGCCCCGCGCTTCGTACAGTTCGCCGAGCCGCTTGTGCGTACCGGCGCGAAAGACTGCGTCAATCGGGAGGCGGGGACCTTGCCCGCGGAGATACTCCTCGAACTGCGCGATGGCCGAATCGGGAATGCCGGCAAGGTCGAATGCGCGGGCAAGGTTCACCGCCGTGCAGAAGCCGCAAATGTTCGCGGGTCCGTCCGGAAGCTGGTCGGCCAGGCGGAACTCGCTGAGCGCCTCCCGGCCCTTCCCCTCGTTCAATGCGATGTCCCCGACAACCGCGTGGCGGTAGTTCTCGCGTTTCCGGAGCAGCACCGTGTCACGGACCGACGCGTCGTGATCGGCCAGGAGGACGCGCCCCTTGTCCGGCCGTCCGGCGAGCGCGTAGATCTGCGCAACGCGCAGGTATGGACGATCCTTGAGCTTCTGCGATCTCATTGGGTACCGCGCGAGCACTGCATCCAGACGACGAGCGCCTTCGGCGCGCTGCTCCCGAAACCAGACGTCGTTGAGGATGTCGCCGAGTGAGTCGTTCAGCGCCTGCACCGTGTCACCGGTCCGGGCCCGGTTCGCCACGAGGCCCTCGTTTCTCGTTCGCTGGGCCTCGGCAAGCCTGCCACGAAGCGACAGCAGGTTCGCCAGGTCGAAGGTCGCCCCCACACGCACCTGTGGGATGTTGTCTGCCCGCATCCTCACGTATAGGGCTTCCGCTGAATCGAGCTGGCCTCTCGCGTAGGCAAAGCGCGGCGGCCAGACGCGCGTCTGCGGACTCGGGAGCTTCTGCTGCCACAACGCCAGGGTCGCCTGAGCTTCCTGCAACTTCCCCTGGCTGAACTGGGCGTTCACGAGTCCGGCGAAGTTCTGCCAGATGGGATTATCCGCGACGCGCCTGCTATATAACCGCTCCGCGCGCTTGTACTCGCGCCGCGACATGTACTCGAGGGCGAGGTTGTTCAGCGGTCCGCGATTCATCGAGTCCCTCTCGAGAACTGCCTCATACGCCTCGATTGCTTTCTGGCGATCGTTTGCCACGTAGGTGTAGTACGACCCAGCCGCCATCTGCTTCTCAATAAACGAGAGGCGGTCACGAAGACGGAATGCGCGCGTGAACGCTGTGTCCGACTGCTCCTTCGGCATCCCCGAGTTCGCGAGCACGATCCCAAGCTTTCGCCATGCGGATGCAAAGGTCGTGTCAATCGCCACGGCCTCCCGCAGCAACGAAATGGCTTTCGTATTGTTCCCTTCGAGATCTGAAGCCCGGCTTCCTGTCACGAACTTGCGCAGGGCATCGAGGGAGCTCGTCGTCACCTGCTCGAGCGGGAGCGCGGCCTGCACGCTCTTCAGTGACTCGCCGACCTTTGCGCGAACATCCTTGGCCAGCTCGCCAATGGCGGGAATGATTCCCGATGCATCATCGGCCGTGCGCCGGAAGCTTCCCAGCACTTCACCATTCAGCGTCGTGGTCAGCTTGCCAGTGATGACGTAGCGCCCCCCAAGCGACAGCACTTCGCCATCGAGAACGGCCTTGATCCCTTCGCGCGTTGCGACCTCCCGCGCCAGCCCGAAGTCGACGCGCGAATCGGCGGGGCGCTGCATCCTCAGGAGCGCGTCGCGCACGGCCGTCGGCTGCATGATGTCCAGGTTCCTGGACTGTGCGAGCTCGGCGCGCAACGCGTCGGTCACCACGGGGCCAAGGGTGCTGTCATTGCCCGGACTCTTGAAGTCCGCGACGACGATGCGCTCGCGATCACCGAGTATGCCGGCGGCCATCAACGTGCCGGCGGGACCGATGCCGAGCAGGCGCATCGCCATGTAGCCGGCCACGAGCACGGCGAACGCGCCAATCGCGAGTCCCCCGCCCAGCGCGGCCCGGCGCCACGTGAGATGCGGGCTCGCCTTGATGGCGATCGATGTCATCGTGGAGGACATCGCGGTGCCGCCCGGTGTGAGCGTGGGCGTCGCCAGCGCGGCCTTCCGGGCAGTGCGATGCACGAAGTGCGTGGCGAGGATCACCGGCAACCCGAGCAGCATGACCACGACGGCACCCGGGAATACCCACGCGGGCAGTCCAATCGCGATCACCGCGGCCTTGGCCACGATGGGCACGATCACGAGCGCCGCCCCGTAGAAGCCGAGGGCCTTCCAGAGAGACACGCGGGGCTGGAGCAGCACCATCGCCGCACTGCCCCCCGTCCCACTCGTCACCGCTGCTTCGATTTCCTGGAGGACTTCGCCGGCACTCGCGGGACGGCTGTTCGGGTCCTTCTCGAGCATCCGCATGACCAGCGTGACCAGCCGGCCCGGCGCATCGAGC
>JBKJKH010000230.1:0-5049 GCA_046597595.1 Gemmatimonadaceae bacterium | reverse complement strand
TCAGGGTGCAGACGACGAGGTCGTACTCGGCCGCTTCAGCCGCCAGGGACGCAACCTCGTCGGGAGTGAACGCATGGTGATCCGGGAAGACACGGAGCGTGCAGGTGGCGCCGGTCCGCGCGATCTGCGCGGCGAATGGCGCGGGGCGCGCGACCGCGGAAATTACGAGGATGCTTTTTCCCGCGAGCGTGTCCATCGGCCGCACCGCGATCTCGCGCAGGCTGCGAAGCGCGTCCGGTTCAAGGGACGCAACAATGATCGGGAGCGCAGGGGCGACCCCCTGAATCGCCCTCACGACCCGGGCAACCGCGCCATCCGTCGCCACCTTCCGGGTAACGATAGCGGCCGACGCGCGCGCTAGCGCACCAAGCGGCTCGCGCCAGGGACCCGCCGGCAATGGACGCTGCGCCTCGCCGAAATCCTCCGCCGACAGGAGCACCAGGTCAAGGGCCCTCCGGAGCCGCCGATGCTGGAACGCGTCGCCCAGACCCGCCACGGTCGCTCGGCTGGCTGCGGCCGCAGCCACGCCTGCAACGCGGTCCGTCGCAACAATCACCGGCACGCCGGGATTGAGGATTGCGTGCACGAGCGATTCGTCCCCGCCATAGCCCCGCGTGACGATCGCGGGCGTCGCGCCGCGGCGAAGCAGGTCTCCGGCAATCCAGGCGGACACCGGCGTCTTCCCCGTTCCGCCCACCGTGAGGTTGCCGACGGAGATCACGGGTATTGCCCCGTGCACGCGCGCGAAGATGTCCCGGTCGTAAAGTGCATTCCGCAACATCGAGCCGCCGCGAAAGAGAGCTGCGAGCGGCGTCAGCGCCAGCTGCGCCAGCCGGTGCGACGCGGACGTGCCGGCCCACACGCGCTCGATCAGCCGTGCTTCACGCACCGATTGGCTCGCCCGTCGCGTTGAGCAAGGTCTGGAATCGAGCGCTCTCGCGCTCTGCGTCCGCGATCTCGGCCGATTCGACTCGAGCCGGCGCACTGTAGGCGATCGACACGCGCGCGAACGGTTTTGGAATAAGGAACGAATCCCAGGAGCGCAGCCGCCACGCGCGGTCTGCGGCGGCGCGGATAGGCAGCATCGGCGTGCCGGCGCGCTGAGCGGCGACCACCGCCCCGGCGGTGAAGGTGTGTTGAGGGCCCCGCGGCCCATCCGGCGTGACGGCAACCGTCTTCCCCTGCTTGAGCAGCTTCGCGACTTCGAGTAACGCGCGCGCGCCGCCACGCGACGTTGAACCCCGCACGAGCCCGTACCCAAGCCGACGAGCCGCCTGCGCAACAAGCTCGCCATCCTTGTGCTCGCTCACGAGAATGAACACCCCCTGCTGCCGGTGATGCCAGATGAGCGGCAGCAACTCACCGTGCCAGAGAATGAACGTGAATGGCTGCCGCGCATCGCGCAGTCGTTCAAAGTGTTCGCCGCCGACAATGCGCACGCGCCAGGTAAGGCCAAGCAGCCGTATGAGGGCCGCCGCAACCGGCGGCATCAGCCGTTCCTTCCAGCCG
This sequence comes from Gemmatimonadaceae bacterium, assembly GCA_046597595.1. Classification (GTDB taxonomy): domain Bacteria; phylum Gemmatimonadota; class Gemmatimonadetes; order Gemmatimonadales; family Gemmatimonadaceae; genus JBKJKH01. The sequence continues at coordinate 3,540 of JBKJKH010000230.1, read as the reverse complement.
GACGTCCTGCTTGGCGTACTCATCGCGTGAGTTCAGAGGCAATCTGTGCAACGCGCTTCGCCGCGCCCGGCGTTCCGAGACGGGAGCGAACCTCCGCGAGTCCCCGCAGTGATTCCGCGCGCGCTGGCGTTTCGCCGAGCAGCGGCACCAGTGCGTCAGCCACGCGTTGGGGAACCAGTGCGTCCTGCACGAACTCACGCGCGACTTCCCTCCCCGCAACCACGTTGACGAGCCCGATGTGCGGGATCCTGATGAATTGCCTCGCGAGTGCATACGTGATCGCGCTTGTGCGATACGCAACGACAAGCGGGCATCCGGCGACGGCCGCTTCGAGCGTAGTCGTCCCGCTCTTGCACATGGCCGCGTCGGAGGCGCACAACACCGTGAACGACTCATCACGCACGATCGGGAAGGGTATGTCGTCGGCACGCAGCGCAACCGCAGGAGATGCGGCAACCACGATCCGGAGGTCGGGCACGCGCCTCTGCATCTCCTGTCCAACGGCAATGAATGGCTCGAGATGGCGCGCAATCTCCTGCGCACGGCTGCCTGGGAACAGGGCGAGCACCTTCGCGCCCTGCGGCAGCGCCAGCCGTGTGCGCGCCTCGCTGCGGCCGGTGAGTGAAGTAGCCCGGTCGAGCAATGGATGACCCACGAACTCCGCCGCAATGCCATGCGCGCGCAGCAATGGTTCCTCGAACGGCAGGATGACCGCAGCGCGCGTGACGGTCTTCGCCAGCTCCTCGAGCCGGCCCGCGCCCCACGCCCACACTTGCGGCGTGATGTAGTACAGCACCGGGACACCGGCCGCATGCGCCGCAGCTGCGACCTTCATGTTGAAACCCGGATAGTCCATGAGGACCACGAGTGCCACGCGCCCCACTGCCAGCCGTGCGCGAATCTGCCGCAGCAGGGCCCAATGATGCGGCACATGCTTCAGCACTTCGACAAAACCCATGACCGCCAGCCGCTCGGCGTCTTCGATCAGCGTTACGCCGGCCGCCTTCATGCGCTTCCCGCCGATGCCAGCGAGTTGGAGATCGGGGCGTAGCACTCGGAGCGCCTCGGCAACTGCGGCGCCGTGCAGGTCGGCCGAGGCTTCTGCAGCGACGAAGAAGATCTCGCGCGGAGTCACGCGCGCGTGCCGCGCGGCGACGGCAGCGATTGCTCAATCTCGCCGACGATCCGCAACGCCACTGCCAATGCTCTCCGTCCTGCCTCGCCACTCACCGCGACATCTCGCTCGCCGCGCACTGCCGCCACGAAGCTCTCCATCTCCAGCCGCAGCGGCTCTCCATCTGGTGCATCCAATACCACGCGCTCGACGAAGGCCTCCAGGGCGAGCGGCTCGCCGGACTGCGCCATTGCAGCGGCGGCCGCTCCAGGCTTCAGGCGATAGAACTCGCCCGTGCCCGCAGCAAGATCGAGCGAGAGATACCCGCTTTGCTGAAAGATGCGAATCTTCCGGAGCTTGTCGCGGGACACCCGGCTCGCGGTAATGTTGGCAACTGCACCGCCAGGAAAGGTCATGCGGGCGTTCGCGATGTCGACAAACGGGGTCAGCACCGGCACGCCGACCGCATGGACGTCGTCCGCTTCGGTTCCGACGAGCGTCAATACCAGGTCGATATCGTGAATCATGAGGTCGAGGACGACCGCCACGTCCGAGCCGCGCAGGTTGAACGGCGCGAGCCGGTCGCTCTGGATAAAGCGAGGTGAGTCCACGTGCGGGAGCGCGGCACGCACGGAGCGATTGAAGCGCTCCACGTGGCCCGTTTGCACCACCACGCCGTTGCGTGCTGCGAGAGCCAGTAACTCGTCCGCCTCATCGAGTGTGGTCGTGAGCGGCTTTTCGATCAGGACATGCTTTCCGCGCGCGATGGCCTGCTTCGCGACCACGTAATGCTCGGGCGTGGTGACCGCGATCGTGACCGCGTCGACGTCATCGAGCAACGCATCGAGCGAAGCGGCGGCGGGAATGCCGAGCTGGGACGCGACGTCCCCTGCGCGGACGGCGCTGGCGTCGTAGATGCCGCGCATCTCCGCTTCGGGCAACTCCCGAAGGATGCGTGCGTGATGGAAGCCCAGACTGCCGACGCCGATGACGCCGACTCGCGGGCGCGCGCTCAGGTGACGACTCCCCGCTCGCTCGAGCCCAGGAACCGAAGGAATTCCTGGACCTCGGGGAATGGCTGGAGCTCGACGGCTGCACGTTCAATCGCCTGACTCACATTCAACTCCGACCGGAACACCAACCGGTACGCCTTCTTCAATTCGCGCACGACCTCATCAGAAAAGCCATTGCGCTGCAATCCAACGGAATTCAGCCCGTAGAGTGCCACTGGACTCCCCGCTGCCTTGATGTACGGCGGGATGTCCTTCGTCACGCGCGACAGGCCACCGATATACGCATGGCGCCCGATGCGCACGAATTGATGCACCGCGCACAATCCCGAGATTCCGACGCGTTCTTCCACGACCACATGTCCGGCGAGTTGCGCACCATTCGCGATGATGACGCCGTCACCGACCTGGCAATCATGCGCCAGGTGCACGTACGACATGATGAACGCGTCACGACCCACCGACGTCTTGTGCGAGTGCGACGTGCCGCGATTGATCGTCGTGTACTCGCGAATGGTGGTGCGGTCACCGATCTCCACCGTGGTCTCTTCGCCGCGGAACTTGAGATCCTGAGGCTCCCCTCCGAGGACGCTGCCCACGCCAATGCGCACTTCCGATCCGAGCTTCACGTTGCGCTCGAGCACGACATGAGACGCGATCACGCTCCCACTCCCGATCTCGCAGCCGTCACCGATGATCGTGAAGGGACCGATCTCGACGCCGTGCGCGATCTCCGCCTTCCCGGAAATGATCGCCGAGGAATGGATCTTCCCCTTCATCGGTCGCGCACCATCGCGGCCAGGTCCCCCTCTGCCACCACCTGCCCGTCGACCTTCGCGACCCCGCGCATCTTGCACAATGGCCCGCGAATCTGCGTCATCTCGAGTTCGAAGCGGATCTGGTCGCCGGGCTTCACCGGGCGCCGGAACTTCACGTTGTCGAGCGAGGTGAAATACACCACCTTCGATTCCGGGTCCGGCACCGCGCCCAGGAGCAGCATGCCGCCGACCTGCGCCATTGCCTCGATGATGAGCACACCTGGCATGATGGGGTGCCCCGGGAAGTGCCCCTGAAAGAACGGCTCGTTGATCGTCACGTTCTTGATGCCCACCACCCGTTTCTTCTCTTCGATCTCCAGAATCCGGTCGACGAGCAGGAACGGATACCGGTGCGGGAGGATCCGCATGATCTCCTCAATCCCCATCACTTTGCTCACGCGTGTTGTCTCCTGTACCTGTACCAGACGGGCGCGCCGCACGATCTCGCGCACCAGCATGACCGTTCCACGATGCGAGGGCCGGTGCGTCACGATGCGCGCGCGCAGCCGGCCTCCCGCCAGAGCCAGATCCCCGACACAATCGAGTGCCTTGTGCCTCACGAACTCATCAGGCCAGCGCAGCGCGTTCTCGACCACCG
>JBKJKH010000139.1:0-4707 GCA_046597595.1 Gemmatimonadaceae bacterium | reverse complement strand
GTCAGGGCAAGACTCAGCAGCGCGAGATCGCGCACGATCTCTTCCACCCGTGACAGCACGATCCGGCGCGGCACCTCCATGCCCATCACGAGCGGTGTCCCCGGAATGCGCTCTTCCGCGTGGATCAACTTCGTTTCTGTACCGCGCAGCAGGGTGCTGGTGTCGCCGGTGGAATGCATGAGTGGATCGGTCGGCGCACCACCAAATGTGGTCCAGCCCGTGCCGTCGACGTTTCGGTAATACCCCGCCACGGAGTCGCCACTCAACTCGCGAATGGTCTTCTCGGCTTGCGGGTTCGCCGCCACCCACCGGTGGTTCGCGATGAACCCGATGACCGTGTCGTTCTCGATCAACGGCAGCACGATCCAGAGTTGAGAGCGCTCGCCGCTGGTGTAGATCTGTCCGATCTGGAGGGAGTCGCGCGCGACAAGCGAATCGAGCCCCTGCCGCAGAGGGAGTGGACCGACATCTCCCTCCCTTCGCTGGTTGACCGAGAGCGAATCCGCGAGGTCGTCGCCGGAGAATGCGATCCGTTGCCCCGAGGAGTTCCACAGTTCCATCGGCATGCCGGAGTCGGCTGGTGCGCGGAGCCGCGCGAGGACTGCCTCCGCTGCCTGCACAGTCGCCCCCGACGTGCGTCCTTCGCCCGACAGCAGCCGGCGGATGGCGGGGTCGCGCCCTGCGGCCGCGTACCGTGACTGGGATTGCCGCAGGCTGGTTGCGCTCACGGTCGCGAGTTGCCGTACGGCGCGTGTCATGCGGTCCTGCGCGACCTCAACCGCCGAACGCGAGAGCGTCACCCGGGTGATCGCCACGGCGGCAGTGAGCACTGCGAGGACGATGCCCCCCGTGAGAAGGGACAGGATCTGCGCCGTGGAGAGGCGGCGCCGCCCGGTGATGGCCATGCAGAAGTCTAATGCGAACGAAGGGCGCGTTCAGGCTGCCCCAAGCAATTCCCGGCGAACGTCACATGCGTGGAGCGGAGCTCTAGCGCAAGTTGCCCTGACCACGAACAATACGCTCAACTATGCAACAGCATGGCATTCCCCCTGCGCACTCACTCTATGATCGCCCACGCGAATCGAGCTGAGGTTTCGATTTCGTGTGCGCGCCCAAGGGAGAGTTGTGCGCGAGACTGCCTTGAACGACTACCGAAGGTCGGTCGCCTGTGGGCCACTGCTGGCGTTGGTGCTGGCAGTGGCGCCGCTTCGCGAAACGCACGCACAGGGCGGCATGAAAATGGACATGCCCGGAGTAAACCGATGCGCAAGAAGTAGGGAACTACCGGCGAGGATGCTCACGCCCGGGATCGGCGTGACTTCCCCGTCGCAGTGCGATGGATGGCGTTCACGGCGTTGCCGGAATCGACGCCTCGGCCACCGGAACGTTGAACGGATCACACCACACCAGCACCCAAGTGTAGCTCACTCCCGCCGGAACCGCGAAGGTATAACTCTGTGCGCCGCGAAGGGACTTGAGCGCCGCCACCCGGAGCGGCCGGCCCCTGTTCGCGTTGTTCGTGGTATTCACATAGATGAACGGGCCGGGCACCGCGTCCACTGCGAAATCCTCCGCAATGTCGAGGCGGCCTACTCCGTTCGCGACGGCGAACCGGACGCCGCCACGCCCCTGATGCCCCACACCGACAAACTGGCCGGTGACGCCGGTTCCAGCAGGCGGTTGCATACTACCGGCATCAACAGGCGCCGCGTCCGCCGCTGTGGGCGGGGAGGCGTCGTTGCATCCGGCGAGGAATACCGCCGCGAGATACGGGGCGATCAGCGCAAAGCAGCGCATTGGTTGCTCGGTGGTGGGAAGCGTAACATCGGAGCAGTCTCGTTCACGGGAGCCACTCCAGCCGGCGCAGCTCCGCTACGGCCATCGAATGCGTCTGGTCGGTATCCTGCATTACTCCGACGGCCGTTATTGGCGGGGGTTTCCGGTGCCACACCCGGCGATAGTCGGCGAATGGATTCACCGCGTTCTCCTTCCAGCGCCCAACATCCGGGGTGCCGCCGACACGGATAACGTGAAGCCTGCTGGAAGCAAAGCTGGCGCGAGCATAGGCGTCCGGTTCATCAGAACCAAACGTGTAGAAAATGACACGACTCGATCCGCCGAAAGGGCCGGGCCTGCCAAAAACGACGTAAACGCGCACCGGCGAATCGTCAGACTTCTCCTGACGCAAGTCAGCGCCGACGGGAGCTCGCACTACGCGCCACGACCAGGCGAGCGAGCCCGGTGATTCATCCAACGGAGTCGGCAGCTCACGGTAAAACCACGCGGCTCGGCCCGTCCCCTGCACCCGCAGTACCGGTCCCTCACCGTCGTTGCGAATTTCGACTTCCGGCGCGGCCTGCCCGCGGATGTTGCGGACCTTCCAGCCTGAGGGCACGCCCGTTCGAAGAGAAGCATTGGCCAGCGACAGAATCACCAACGGCTCGGCGAGCAAACCGGCCAGTAGAGCGAGCGCTAACCACAATTTGGCATCCTGCTGTTGAGGGCTACGAGAGCTATACAGCGCCGAGCCGGATAGTTCCCTGCCGCGGCTACCGTACGATCTGGAAGAAGAGCCGGAACGCGCGTCGCACGTTTGCGCTCAGCTTGCGTTTTCGCCAGGTGTCCGCCGCCTTGCGAATTACTTCCGCGTCGGTTGGATACGGAAAAACGGTGGCGCCAATGGCTGACAGCCCAAGCCCCTGCTGCATGGCCATCGATAGCTGGCTTATGATGTCGCCGGCATGATTCGCGACCAGAGTTGCGGCGGCAATTCTGTCTGACCCTTTGCGAAGATGCACCCGGAGAAACCCGTCCTCGTGTCCATCAAGCTTCGCGCGATCGACGTCATGAAGCGGGATCGTGATCGACTCGAGCCTCTCTCCGCCTTCGCGTGCCGCATCCCACGTCAGGCCTACGTGCGCGAGTTCCGGCTGCGTGTAAGTACACCAGGGGATGACAAGCCGGGAGACCCGCTTCCGGCCAAAGAACAGTGCGTTTTGTACGACCAGGCGGGCATGCGCGTCGGCGACATGCGTGAAGGGCGCCAGTCCGGTAATATCGCCGACCGCGTAAACGCGCCGATTCGATGTGCGCAAACGATCGTCGGTGATGACTCGCCGCTCGTCGTACTCGACGCGCGCCGCATCGAGCCCAAGATCATCGACGTTCGGCATCCGTCCGCTCGCGACGAGGATCGTGTCTGTTTCCAGTTCCTCGGCTCGTCCGTCCCGCGTGAAATGAATGACGATGGACTGGCGAGGTTCCACCCGCTGGATTGTGGTGCCCGCCAGGATCGCGACGCCATCCCGGGCAAGCGCTGCCGCGACTATTTCCGCGGCCTCGGGGTCCTCCTTATCGAGAATGCGCCGGCCTCGCTGAAGGATGGTCACGGTGCTGCCGAATCGCGCGAACGCCTGAGCCAACTCTGATCCAATCGGCCCGCCTCCCATAATGGCAAGGCGGCGTGGAACTTCCGTGAGGGAGAAAATTGTTTCGTTCGTGAGGTACCCGGCCTCCGCGAGTCCCGGAATTGGAGGAACCGCTGGTCGCGTTCCAGTTGCGATCACGGCGCGACGAAAGTGAAGGCTCTGCCCATCCACCGAAACTCTGTCTTCGCCGGTGAAACGCGCCTGGCCGAAGAAGACATCCACACCCATTTCGCGATAGCGTTGCGCGCTGTCTACGGCGCTGATGTCGGCGCGAATATCCTGCATTCTCCGCACTGCGCGCGCGAAGTCGCGCTGCCCGTCCGCGACCGGGCCCCCAAACTGCTCGTGTGCGGTTGACGCGGAATGCCACGCACGCGCGGCGCGAAGAAGCGCCTTCGACGGCACGCACCCAACGTTCAGGCAATCACCGCCCATCCAGTGCCGTTCCACCAGCGCTGTTTTCGCGCCAAGTCCGGCGGCAATGGCCGCGGTGACGAGTCCGCCGGTACCGCCGCCGGCGACAACCAGATGGTACTTGTCCTTCGCCTGCGGATTCGTCCAGCCTGACGGACGAACGTTGCCAATCCGCTTTTCTTCCGCCGTGTTATTGCGCATCGCTCTTTCCAAGCGCGCGCTTGCTCGCCCGAGCCGCGAGAACGGCCACTGCTATCGTCGCAACGAGACCTATTGCAATGACGACATAGTATTCCGGGCCGCGTGCAACGTCACGTTGCCCCCCCCCGAGCGCGGTCAGATCACCGGCCAGCTTTCCGTAGTACACGTACAGCAGCGTTCCCGGAATCATGCCGATCGAACCCAGCACGTAGTGCGGGAACCGGACCTTCGAAATTCCGAGCGCGTAGTTCAGCGCATTGAATGGCAGGAGCGGCGAAAGCCGCATCAGCACGACCATCTTGCCCCCTTCCTGCTCGATTAACCGATCGATGCGTTGAAAGCGCGCGTTGTCAGCAAGTTTGCGCTCCACCAACGGCCGGGCGAGGTAGCGCGACACGAGGAACGCTGCGGTAGCGCCGAGGGTGGCGCCGATAAGCACATATATCGTGCCTCGGAGCAGCCCGAATATCGCTCCCGCCGCCAGCGTGAGGATCGAGCCGGGAACGAACGCAACCGTCGCCACGACGTACCCCGCAATGAAAACGACGGGGGCGAGCGGTCCGAGACTATTCACCCACATGGCGAAGCTGCGCAGCGGGTCCGCGGCGACGCGGCCAAGAAGGAACAGCGCGAGAATGGTCGCAATGACAATCGCGGCGCCAAC
>JBKJKH010000099.1:0-5079 GCA_046597595.1 Gemmatimonadaceae bacterium | reverse complement strand
GAAACTCTGCGCGCGCTGGCTCAGCCCGAGGCCCGTCCTGCCCGCAATCACTGCCGGCACCCAACCGCCGCTCGGCGTGATCGACACGACCCAGCCCTCCGCGTCGGCCGCTTCAATCGATGTCGTGCCTGCGTGGAATGCCTCCTCGTGCGTTGACGGCTGCGGCTGCGTTACGGGTTTGTCCTGCTGGCCGCTGCGCACGGAGTCGTTCATGAAGTCGCTCACCTTCCATGCTGCGAGTTGCTGCGCGAACGGATTGACACCGCCCTGGAACGGATACGGATCGCCGGGCTTCACGGTCGCGTCGTTCTTCGTCCAGTCGATTCCACCGAACCGCGCTTTCGCATATTCCTTCGACAGCAATCCCTTCACCGGCTCTTCGGGTGGGAACGCCGGGTCGCCGTAGTAGAAATCGCGATCGGCAAAGGCGAGACTCATCGTCTGGTAGATCAGGTGCAGGTACTGCGGCGTGTTGTAGCCCATGCCCTTTGCATCGGCGTTCTCGAGGATGTTGAGCGCCTGAAGCATTGCCGGCCCCTGCTGCCACATGGGAAGTTTGTAGACTTCGATGCCCTTGTAGCTCACATGCAGTGGCTCCTCGATGCGCACCTTCCAATTCGCGAGATCCTGCATCGTGATCAGTGCTCCGTCCTCCTGCGCACCTCGCACCAGTTCGCGGGCGATGTCGCCCTTGTAGAAGCGATCGTACGCAGCGTAGATCGCCTGCTTGCGCGTCTTCCCTGCCTTGAGTGCAGTCCGTTCTGCCTCGACGAGCTTGCGAAACGTCGTGGCGAGGTCCTTCTGCACGAAGATTTCCCCGGGCTCCGGCGCCTCGCGCATCTGGCCTGCGTGCGGGAGCATGATGGCAGGCGAATACTTCCACTGCTTGATCCAGGACTTCTGGCGCTCGATGGTGTTCGCGAGCTGCGCTTCGATGGGATAGCCGTCTGCCATCTCGATCGCGGGCGCCAGCACCTCCGCCAGGGAGAGCTTCCCGTATTCGGCGACCATGGTGAACAAGCCGCCCATGGTGCCCGGCGTCACTGCCGCCAGTGGTCCGTATTCGGGAGGAAACCGCAGGCCCTTGCTTCTATAGTAGGCGGCGGTGGCACCTGTTGGCGCGACGCCGAGCGCATTGATGCCAATGACCTTCTTCGTTTTCGGATTGAAGATGAGCGCCTGTGTTTCGCCACCGCAGTGCAGCGTGTCCCACATCGTGCATCCCGCCGCGAGCATCGCGGCCGACGCATCGACTGCATTGCCGCCGCGTGCGAAGATGCGTGCGCCCGCGGTGGCAGACAGTGGCTTGCCGGTGATGCCGATCCAGTGACGGGCGTGCAGCGGCGGCTTCTGTGTCTGCGCATCACGAGGATCGACAGCGCCAATCGGCTGGCCGGGGCGAACGGCGCGTTGCGCGGGGAGGGCGGCGGTGACGGTGGCGAGGGCGAGCGATAGACGCAAAAGCATGGCGGTTTTTCCGGCGAGGGTTCCTTCCGAAGGATCCAGTATCAGGGAACAGGGACCAGCGACCAGGGGACGAGGAATTGCGGTATCCCGCGACGCGTCACGAATGGCCGCTTAGCAGGTTGCGGAAAAACCATTTGACCGCAGATCTACGCAGATGAAACGCAGATCAAGCAACACAAAGGCCCGAAATTGAAATCGGTAAGCTGCCGATTGACGCACTCTACTCGCGGAAGAAGACGTCAGGAGCTTTTCAATCTGCGTTAATCTGCGTGAATCTGCGGCGAAAACGCCCTTTTTCAGCACCCGCTTAGTGGTCGCAATCCCTGAGGTGAGTATATCGCCATTCCTCCTTCCCTGGTTCCTGGTTCCTGGTCCCTGGTCCCTGGTCCCTGGTCCCTGGTCCCTGTTTACTCCCATCTCTCACCAGGATCCGTAGTCCCGGCCCCTGCTATTTCCTGGTCCGTGCCCAGTGAACTACAGTCGGGCCAATCGACACCACCGCCATGCACGCAGTCACGGCCCCGGCAATCCATAATGCGCGATCGCTTCCATCATATCCGGTTTCAAGCGCACGACCGAGCGTCTGGCCGACATAAGCATACGCACACACAACCGGCGTAACGCCAATGGCAGTGGCGATGAGCAGCGGCCGTAGTGGAACGCCCGCGAGGCCAGCCACGTAATCGAGCACACCGAACGGCGCAACTGGCAGCACCCGCAGGCGAAGCAGTGTCCACACGTCGGAGTTTTTCTTGAGCTTGTTCAGCAGCCCGTGATTTCCAAACAGCTTCTTCACGGCGCCGCGCCCGATTGACCGCGCGACCACGTGGGCAATCACGGTACCAAGCATTGCACCGGTCCAGGCGAGCGCTGCACCGCGCACCGCGCCGAACAGCGCTCCGCTCAGGACATTCAGCACCGTTGCCGGCAACCCGAGCAGCACAACACCGACATACGCAGCGAGATAAAACGGCATACCCCACCATGCGTTCCGCAGGACGTGTATCGGGGTGACCAGCCGTTCCTTTTCATCGAGATCGAAGTACCCGTAGTGCCATGCGAGGGCAATTGCGCCGAGCGTGACGGCTGGCATGATGGACAATCGCAGGATCGCGCGCGCGCGTGCATGCATGAACCCAAGGTAGCCTCATGCCGCGATTCTGACACTCGGTATTCGGCGAGGCTTTCGGCCGGCTCTTTCGTCGGCCTGACTAGGCCTTCGGCCTGACTAGGCCGTCATCGCATGTCCGGGTCCGGCACGTCGGCAGAACGACGCCACGCCGCCGGATCTCTCGTCAACCGCTCCGAATCCAGTGACGTGGACTCGGGGCAGCACTCCAGCAATGCCTGTGTTTCTGTTTCTGCGCGCGCGGCCGACGTGCCTTCAATCGCGGCCGAGAGCCTCGCGTAGGCGCCCAATCGGACCGCCATGTTCGACGGGACATTGTTCGCAATGCGCGTTGCGGCGCGCACATATTCACTGATGACCGCGAACAGCGCCGGCTTGCGGTAGTCGCCACAGCGGGCGGCGTCGCGAAAGGCATCGTCGAGCCGGCCTGCGAGCGTCTTGAGCGGCGCGAGCGGGTTGCCCGCCAATCGGCGCTGGCGCAGCAGCCGCTGGTCGAGAACGTAGTCCCCCATGTGCAACCTTGATGAGATCGCCAGTTGAGGCACTTCTGGAGCCTCCTCAACCAAAACTCTGCCTGATGATCAGGCGTGCTGCGACACACCGCAAGTTGATGCCCGTCCGTGCGTTATCCGGGCTCTTCGAGAGATATTCCAGCGAAACTCCTGAAATATCCTCTGCGTAACAACTGACGGAGTGACCGGGATGAGTGAACACGAGTCACCCATCTCACGCGTGGTCACCCGTCGTGTTCGCCGCCCAGCGCCGCGCCCGCTACGTCCTGAATGACGCGCACGAGGGCACGCACCAGATGCGCGCGCGCATGCTGCCGTCTCCGCACGAGCCGAATCGCACGGCCCGGCACGGGGTCGCGGAACGGAATGAGCAGCATGCGTTGCGCCTTCGTCTGCAGCTCGCTTGCGGCGAGCGCTGGAAGCAGCGTCATGCCCGCACCCCGCTCGACCAGGCGCTTGAGCGTCTCCAGATTCCCGCTCTCGAATCTCGTGATCGGCGTGAACGCGCCAGTGAGGCTGTGACTGGCCGACGCGCGTGGTTGGCCTCGTTGCCGGCAGAGGCTCATCACCTGCGTCCGAAAGCAGTGTCCGTCCGCCAGCAACCAGACATCGCTCATCGAGAGGTCGCTGACCGAGATTCGTGCGCGCCCCGCGAGCCGATGAGTCGACGCCACATACGCGATAAATGGCTCGTGGAACAGCGTGCTCGAGACGATTCCCGGCAGTGCTGTCGTCGTCGCCACGAGGCCCACGTCGAGCGTGTCGGCGCGGAGAGAATCCAGCACCGTCTCCGTCACTGCCTCCTCCACGATGAGCGCGACGCGCGGATGACGCTCAGCGAGCGCCTCGAGCACGGCCGGCAACAAGTAGGGAGCGAGCGTGGGAATGACGCCGATCCGGAGTTCTCCTTCGACCACACCGCTCGCCGCGTCGCGCAAGTCACCGAGCCGCGCAGCCTCCTGGAGTACGACACGCGCCTGCGCGATCAGCACGCGACCCATGTCCGTTGGGATGACGGGCGCGCGGCTGCGGTCAAACAGCGTTTCACCGAGCGCCGTCTCGAGCTTCTGCAGCTGCATCGAGAGCGTGGGCTGGCTCACGTTGCATGCGCGTGCCGCGCGCGCGAAGTGCCGATGCGTGTCGACGGCGACGGCATATGCAAGCTGCGTGAGGGTGACTTGCGAAAGCGCGAAGGCAGCCATGAGAGGGACAGGCGATAGCGTTCATCAATGTTGTCTATATGATGGATAGTTACGATTGATTTGCTCTATGCGCCAGTGGGGAGCATCGTGCACGAGCCGCGGTACCCGGGCGGACGTCTCCGCACCACACACTCGAGGTCAGGACATGACGACAGGCGATGGGAATGGAAAGCCGGCACACGACGAGGACGTCCCCGCGACGCTGACGACCCGGCAAGGGCATCCCGTGCCCAACAATCAGAACAACCGCACGGTGGGCGAGCGCGGGCCTACGGTCCTGGAGAATTACCACTTCCTCGAAAAAATCTCCCACTTCGACCGGGAGCGAATCCCTGAACGTGTCGTTCATGCGCGCGGCGCCGGGGCCCATGGCTATTTCGAGGCGTACGGCTCGATCGGCGGTGAGCCCATCGCCCCGCTCACGCGCGCGAAGCTGTTTCAGGAGAAGGGCAAGCGGTCACCCGTGTTCGTTCGCTTTTCCAGCGTGATTCACGGCGGCCACTCGCCGGAGACATTGCGCGATCCGCGGGGATTTTCGGTGAAGTGCTACACGGAAGACGGCAACTGGGATCTCGTCGGCAACAATCTCCAGGTCTTCTTCATTCGCGACGCGATGAAGTTTCCCGATGTGGTGCACGCCTTCAAGCCGGACCCCGTGACCAACCGGCAGGACGCGAGACGCATCTTCGACTTCATCAGCCTGTCCCCGTCGGCGATGCACATGATCACCTTCCTCTTCAGCCCGTGGGGAATTCCCGCCAACTACCGC
>JBKJKH010000572.1:0-5122 GCA_046597595.1 Gemmatimonadaceae bacterium | reverse complement strand
GTCGCCTGCGCGCTTGTGGGCGATCCCGAGTTGCTCTTTCTCGACGAGCCGACCACCGGGCTCGATCCGCAGTCCCGACGACAGCTCTGGGCAATGGTTGAGCAGTACCAGCGCTCGGGGCGCACCGTCGTGCTGACCACGCACTACATGGAGGAGGCACAGCACCTCTGCGACCGCGTCGCGATCGTGGATCATGGAAAGGTCATCGCGCTCGGTACCCCCGATGAGCTGATCGCGTCGTTAGGCGCTGAACATCTCGTGGTCTTTCGCGTCGCGGAGGGTGCGCTCACGCCCGAGGACGTGGCCCAGCTGGCAGGAGTGCGCTCAGCACGACGGCGGGACGATGGGATCGAACTGGGAGTGGACGCGGTGCATCGCGCCGTTCCTGCGCTGCTGGGCGAGCTCCAGTCGCGGCGAGTCAGTCTGGCAGAGCTCCGCACGCATTCCCCGACGCTTGAAGACGTGTTCGTCGGTCTCACCGGGAGGCATCTCCGCGATGGCTAGCCGCTTCCACTCGCTACGCGAGCTGACGCTCGTGCGCTATCGCGAGTTCCTGCGCGAGCCCGAGGCCCTGTTCTGGAGCTTCGGATTCCCGCTGTTCCTGGCCATTGGGCTCGGCATTGCGTTCCGGCATCGTCCGCCGGAAGTGTTGCGGGTGGCCGTCGTGGGGGACTCGGCAGCCGCGGGATTTGCGGGCAGCGCGACCGCGCGGGTAGTGCAGTCGTTGCGCGCGGACTCAGGCCTTGCGGTGGCGTTGATGGACAGTGCCCCCGCTACCGAGGCATTGCGTTCGGGAAAAGTTGCGCTGGTCGCGCGGCTTTCGCGCGTGGACAGTGCTCTGCCCGTGGTACGTCCGGAGTCCACCGGCACCGCAGTGGCGAGCTCGCAAGTGCGGATGAAGATCCAATACCACGTTGGCACGCCGCTGCCAGCACCTTCGACGGGGCCGGCGCCTTCGGCAAATGCGATGATGCCGGAAACGTCGTACGAGTACGACGCCACCCGCCCCGAGGGCCAGCGCGCGCGACTGCTGGTGAACGACGCCCTCCAGCGTGGTGCGGGCCGCATCGATCCAGTCAACGTGGCGGAGCGGCGGGTGACGGAAGTCGGCTCCCGCTACATCGACTTTTTCATTCCCGGCCTGCTGGGGATGAACTTGATGGGCAGCGGCATCTGGGGTATTGCCTTCAGCGTCGTGACGGCGCGGAACAAGAAGCTGCTCAAGCGCCTGTCGGCGACGCCGATGTCGCGCTTCGAGTTCCTGCTCAGCTACATCCTGTCGCGGCTGACCTTTCTCGTCATCGAGGTCGTCGTGCTGCTCGGCTTCGGTCGCGTGGCGTTTGGCGTTCCGATGCGCGGCTCCTTCCTCGTGCTCGGCCTCATCGCGCTCGTGGGGGCGTTCGCATTCAGCGGGCTGGGGTTGTTGATCGCCTCGCGCGTGAGCACGATGGAGGGAGTGTCCGGGCTGTCGAATCTGGTGATGATCCCGATGTGGATCATGTCCGGTGTGTTCTTTTCGTCGGCGAATTTCCCGTCCATCGCGCAGCCGTTCATCAAGGCGCTTCCGCTCACCGCGGCAAACGACGCGCTGCGCGCGAACATGCTGCAGGGCGCGGGGCTCGCGGACGTCTTCCCGCAACTGGCTGTGCTCGCAGCCTGGATGACGCTGTCCGTGGTCGTAGCGATGCGAATCTTCAAGTGGCGTTGAGTATGGACTGTCCCTATCCGGCAGGCCCGTTGCGCTGCGCCGAAACAAGCGTCCCCGAGACAGATGTCTCGGATCACCGGCCGCTTCTCGTGAGGGTGCGACTGGACGGACGACTCGATTCCCCCTAGCATCTCCCGATGCTTCGTATCGCACTTGCTGCCATCCATCTGATTGCGCTCGGCCTCGGCCTGGGCGCGGTCATTGCGCGCGGGACCGCACTACGCGAAGGCTCGAGCGCGCTGCGGCGAGCGTTCCGGGCTGACACGACGTGGGGAATAGCGGCGGCACTCTGGCTCAGCACCGGCCTGTGGCGCTTGTTTGCAGAGACCGAAAAGACCACCACGTACTACATGGGCAATTCCCTCTTCATGGCGAAGATGGGTCTGTTCCTCCTCATCCTGTTGCTCGAGCTGTGGCCAATGATCACCTTCATCCGCTGGCGCAGAGCCCTCCGCCGGCGCTCAGCCGAAAGTGTGGTCGATCAGGGTGCGGCCCGCCGGATCGCGCTGATCAGCCATCTGCAGGCACTGCTCATAGTGCTGATGGTCTTCGTCGCGAGCGCGATGGCCCGCGGGTTGGGCCAGTAGCGACAATGGCATCCACGCTCAACTCCGCCACGCGTCTCTCCGACCCCGCGAGCGTCGCGGGGGCAGCGTTCTGTGCGAGCTTCAACCCGCACCGGAAAGCGATGAAGACGTTCGAGCTCTCGCAGCTGGAGGCGGAGCTCGCCGACGAGAATGTGTTCTCGTGGATCGATATCCAGGCCCCGAGCATTGCGCCGCTCAACGACGTCCTGCGCCGGCTCGACATCGACCTCGTGCTGACGAGCCACTTTCAGGCACCGGAGATCCTGCCGCGCATCGTGGAGCGCTCGGATTGCCTGGCCTTCTATCTCTACGAAGTCGAAGATCCGGAACTGCACCTCGACACGTCGCGCGGGCTCCGCGATCTCGAAGTCCAGCGCATGATCCTCATCCTGGGAAAGGACTTCGTCCTCACCTTCCACACCACCGAACTGGACGTCGTCAATTACGTCCGCACGCAGCTCGACGACAGTTTCCGGATGTGGGGGAAGACGCAGGGGTTTATCGCCTTCCTGTTCATGCAACGCTGCCTGTACGATTACGCCCACATCAACCTCGCCAACGACAACTACCTCGACCACCTCGAGAGCCGCGTCATGGCTGGAGAGCAGACCACGCTGGCCGAGGACATCGCTACGGTCGGCGGCAATATCCTGACGCTCAAGAAGCTGACGACCAGCCTGCATATCGTCCTCATGCAGCTCGGCACGAAGCGCAATGTGTTCGTGAGCGAAGACGCGCGCGCCTTCTATCAGGAGATGCAGGGAAGTGCGAGCGCCGTCCGCGGCGCGGTCGATTCATCGCGCGACCTGGTCGATGGTGTCGTACGGGCGATCCAGGCAAGGGCCGCCGACCGGACGAGCGAGATCGCGCGCCTGTTGACGGTCGTATCGACGATCATCCTCCCGCTCACGCTGATTACGGGTATCTATGGGATGAACTTTGAGAACATGCCCGAGCTGAAATCACCGAGCGGATACTGGCTCACGCTCGCGGGGATCACTCTGCTGGGCCTTTTCCTGCTCGCCATGTTCTGGCGACTTGGATGGGTGGGCGCCAAAAAAGGAAAGCGGTGACCGCGAGCTGGGGAAGTCACCTGAAACGCTCCGCAGATTGGCGTCGTACGGTGGGGACGTGACATTTTTCCGTACTATCCCGTGATGCAATCCCAGTCTCCCCCTCCCGGGCCCGCAGTGGCCCAGACACCCGCTGCCACTCCGGGTGCCCCCAGCGCCTCAGCGATGTACGAGGCGATGCGCGCGCAACGGCGCGAGCTGGACCGCCAGCTCGACCAGCTCGAGAATCGGCGCGAGAATCTCGCCGAGCAGCTGAACACGCGAGCCGCAACGCCTGACGCCGATCGCACAGGGCTCGAGGCGCGCCTCGTCGAAGTCGACAAGCGCATCGCCGATGTCGAGAAGCAGATCGCAGCAAGCGACGCTCAGGTCGCGGCCGCTGCGGCGGTGCCGGGCGCGGTGATCGAGCAGCCGGGGCCTCGGTTCGAGCCTCGGTTCGTGAATAACGGGCCGCCGGAAGAGGTCGTCATTACTGGCGTCGTGTTCTCGGCCCTGGTGCTTTTCCCGATTTCTCTCGCGCTTGCGAAGCGCATCTGGCGTCGCGGTGCGGTGAATCTGTCGACGATGCCGCAGGAGCTGTGGCAGCGGCTCTCCCGGCTCGAGGAAGCCGTGGACTCCGTCGCGATGGAAGTCGAGCGGATCGGCGAAGGACAACGGTTCACCAACAAGCTCTTCTCCGAGCGCGGCATCGGAGCGGGCGCCGCACAACCGCTGGACGTGAAAGCTGGCGATCCGGTTCACGCCAGAAATTCCACCGAGCGCTGAGGAGCCGCGAAATGGATTCCCGAGTCATTCCACTCGCTGAGATTCTTCGCATGAACACGCGGCTGTTTCGCAATTGCCTCGACGGCATGAGCGAGGCGCAGGCAATGGCGCGGCCAACCACCTACACGAACAGCGCTGGCTACGTCGCGTCGCACGTGACAAACTCTCGCTATTACCTGCTTTCGGTCCTCGGCCTGCCCACAACGAACCCCCTCGCAGAATTAACCGGTAAGGCCACGCGTATCGAGGATATCGACGTGCCGCCGTCGCTCGCCGTGATCCGGGACGCGTGGACAACAGCATCCCATCTGCTGCGCGACCGTCTCGATGCCGTCACGGCCGCGGAGCTCGAGGCGCAGATCGAAACACGATTGCCGCTCCCCGACAAGAGCGTGCTGAACATCACGACGTTTCTTTCGCAGCACGACAGTTTCCACATCGGGCAGCTGGCGCTCCTGCGGAAATACGTTGGGCTGCCCGCAATGCGGTACGACTGACGCGCTATCGCCTCACGGGAGCGGGCGAATCCTGATGTTCCGGAAGGCCACGCGCGCGCCGTGTTCCTGCAGGCCGATGTGGCCACGCGCAGCTTTCCCGTACGGCGCCCACTGCTTGAACTTGCTGTTGGCGACGCGCTGCATCCAATCAGGGCTGCCTAGTTCGTAATCGACGACCTTGACGCCATTGAGCCAGTGCTCGACGTGATTGCCATTCACGAGCAGCCGCACCGCATTCCATTGTCCCGCGGGCTTGACGACGCCGCGCGGCACGGGGTAAAGCGCGAAGTTTGATCCGGCCGATGTCAGCGGTGAGCGACCGTCCGCGTGCCGTTCATCGTCGAGCACCTGCATCTCCGGCGCACTGACGTAGATCGCGTCCTTGCCTTCCGCCGCACGATAGAAGATGCCGCTGTTGCCACCCGGCGCGATATTCCACTCGAGCGCCAGCTCGAAGTTTCCGAATTCTTCTGCCGTGATGATGTCGGCGGC
>JBKJKH010000510.1:0-5694 GCA_046597595.1 Gemmatimonadaceae bacterium | reverse complement strand
GGTCACAAGCGGCACCATCAGGAGCGCGAGTACCGTGGCGACGGCACCGGTGAGCGCGCCGCCCCCGCTGAACGAGCTCGAGACCGGCAACCAGAAGGCGAAGAACCAGTCCGCAGGCACCGTCCGGTTCACGCGCAGTGGATTTGCTTCGGCCGCCATGGTCATGGGCCTGACGATCGCCAGCGCCACCAGCCCCGCGCTCAGCGCCCAGAGCATTGGCCTGGGCGGAAGCAGTGCCGGGCGTGCCAGCCGCGAAGTGTGCAGCCAGAGCACGAGCAGCATGCTGAGCGGAATGCCGATGTGCGCAAACAGGTTCAGGAAAAAAAACACCGTCGGGACCGGCCGCTCGCCGGTGAACACGCGCGAAATCGGCTCGGAGAGAATTGGCAGCGCGTCGAGCATACGGGCCGCTTCCCGCGCAATCTCCTCACCGAACCCATCCCATACCATTACGTATCCGGTCCATCCGGAGACGAACGTCAGCAGCAGGAGCATCACGCCACTCGTCCACGCGAGAGTTCGCGGCCCCCAACTCCGGCCCTGCGCGTACATGCGGATCGCGTGAATCACGATGGCGATCACGGCCGCGTCGCTCGCGTACCGGTGCACGCCGCGCACCCAATTGCCAAACCAGGGGTCGGCGGTAATGCGCGCGACCGACGCGTGGGGAGCGCCGACACGGTAGAAGAAAATGAGCCAGAGTCCCGTGGCGAGCAGCACGAGGAGCAGCGCCGTCGCGATCGTGCCGCTCTGATACAGCGGATTGTATTGCCAACCGTAGAGGCGGTTGCACAGTGCGTCGGCAGCCGTGAGGGCGCGGAGCGTAAGTCGTTCGACAGGGCGGGAGTGCGCTGCCACTAGCGTCGACGGGTCAAAAGTATCATTCTCGCGAATTCGGGAAGGTCGGCCAAAGCTGCTGACGCGCGAAACTTGGCGTTGTCAGGCAAACCCGCACACTCCTTCAGGCTTTCGACGATGCCACTCGTGGGGTGCGCGATCAATCATACGCGAGGCTCGCCGGCCCGTTTCCTGTTGACGCTCCTTACCTCCAACCGCACCGCACATGGATGATCCTGCACATGACGGTGAACCACGCGAGCCTGTACCGCTCGGACAGCGCCTGTTCGACAACATGTTCCTGCTGCTCGGCCTCGGCATGCTGGTGATGTTCGTGGTCTTCACTGCGTGGGGACTGTGGGAGATCTATAGTCTGCCTCGCGCAACCCTTCCGTAAGAGCCTGCATGCACATCGACACGCACACCGGCCTCGATTCACCAAAAGGCATCTGGTGGAAACCCGCCCACAAAGCGGAGAAAACCTGGGTGGTGATTGCCTTCGCCTGGTGCATGGTGCTCTTCGCCATGATGCCTTTGTGGCACTGGAAGGGAGGCCAGAACCCGTCCGGCATCCGTCGGCGCGTTACGCCCGCGGCGTACTACCAGCGCACGATGGAATTCACGAAGCAGTACAAGGTCGGCGACGACCGGGGGATGCCGATCGTGGCGCCGCCGCCCGGCTCCGACGTCTACCTCATGGCGATGACGTACCAGTGGACGCCGATCCTGCGGCTCCAGAAGGGCAAGGAGTACATCCTGCACCTGTCGTCGCTCGACGTGAACCACGGCTTCTCGCTTTATCCGGTCAACATCAACTTTCAGGTCGTTCCAGGCTACGACTACGGCCTGCGCGTGACGCCGAACGCCGCGGGTGATTTCCGCATCATCTGCAACGAGTTCTGCGGCATTGGCCATCACACCATGGTGGGACGCGTGATCGTTGACGAGCCGACCGGGGCGCCGACCGCGTCCCCCGCCGGTGCCCCATGACCGCCGCCAACGCGCCGGCGGGGTCCGTCGGACCCGCGACCAACGTGGCTGCCGCAACGGTGTTCCGCACCTGTGAGTTCACGGGACGCAAGCTGCACGACACGTCCATGACGCTGGTTAAAGTCAACGCCGTGGTGTCGATCGTGTCGCTGCTCATCGGCGCGATCGCCGCTGTTTTGATCGTGCTCACACGTTGGCAGGCTGTGCACCTGCTTTCGGCGGTATGGTTCTACCGCATTCTCGGCGTGCACGGGATGAGCATGCTCATTTTCTTCATCATCTTCTTCGAGATGGCGGTGCTGCACTTCGCGAGCACCGCGCTGCTCAACGCGCGCTGTAGCGCGCCGAAGACGTCGTGGTTCGCGCTCGGCCTCATGCTCCTGGGTGCGGTCATGGTGGAAGTGCTCATGTGGGGCGGCAAGGCGGACGTGCTATTCACGTCCTATGTTCCGCTCCGCGCGCACCCGCTGTTCTACCTCGGAGTCATTCTGTTCGCCGTCGGCGCACTGATCGTCACCGGCGTCTTCTTTGCCAACCTCGTGGTGGCAAAGCGGGAGCGCACCTACGAGGGCTCGCTGCCGCTCGTCGTGTACGGCGCCATGACCGCGGCCATCATCGCCGTGATCACGCTCGTGCACGGCGCGATGATCTACATCCCCACCTTTCTCTGGTCACTGGGCTACATGGAGGTGGACCCGCAGGTATATCGGCTGCTCTGGTGGGCGCTGGGGCACTCGTCGCAGCAGATCAACGTCGCAGCAATGGTCGCGATATGGTACATGCTGGGCGCGCTCACGATCGGTGCGGTGGTGCTGAACGAGAAGATCAGCCGCTCCGCGTTCGTCCTGTACATCCTGTTCATCTCGATGGCCTCGGCGCACCATCTGCTGGTGGATCCTGGCATGGGTCCGGCCTGGAAGGTCGTGAACACGAGCTACTTCATGTACATGGCGGTGCTCGCGTCCATGCTGCACGGATTTACGGTTCCAGCGGGCATGGAGGTCGGCATGCGGCTGCGGGGATACACGAACGGCATGTTCGAGTGGCTGCGCAAGGCGCCGTGGGGCGATCCCGGATTCAGCTCGCTGGTTCTCTCGATCGTGGTGTTCGGGTTCGTTGGTGGAATCACCGGCGTCACCATCGGCACTGAACAGATCAACATCATCGTGCACAACACGCTGCGGTCGCCGGGACATTTCCATGCGACCGTGGTCAGTGGCACGGCAATGGCATTCATGGGCATTACCTACTATCTGCTTCCGCTCGTGTTCCAGAAAAAGGTCGCGTTCTGGAAACTGGCGAAGCTCCAGCCGTACATCTTCGCCGGCGGAATGTTCATCTTCACGATCGCGATGACGTTTGCCGGGACCTTTGGCGTGCCGCGGCGTCACTGGGACATCACGTTCAGCCAGGCGCCGTTCGACGTGCAGTTCAACCCCATAGTGGACGTGCTCCTCGCGCTCGTCGCGCTGGGCGGACTCACGGCCGCTACGGGCGCGTTTATCTTCATCGCGATCGCGGTGAAGTCGGTGTTTTTCGGTGAGGCGCTCGGCAAGGTGACGCCGCTGGTCGCGATGGCTGGTGTGCCGCAGGGACTCACGCATCCGCCGACGCACGCGCCGGATGTAGACAAGCGGTGGGAGGAGCTGCACGACCCGAAGCGAGGCTGGATGGGGCCGGCGCCCGGAACGCTCGTGCTGGTGTTCGTGTTTCTCGCGGCGTTCATGCTGTACTTCTTCGTGAACTGGAAGGTGCTGTCGTTCGTCTGGAGGATCGGTTGATCCAGTCCAGGCGCGGAGCGCCAGCGATCGCCGCGCTCGCAATGATCATCGTGATCACGGTGTCGTGGTGGGCGCTGGCGCTCTGGCCGTTGAGTACTGCGTCGCCCGCATGGCTCGCCCGGACGCGCCTCGTGTGCTTCGGCGCCACGCTCGACGGTCTTCCCGACGCCGGCGGCTGGGTGCTGCTCGTCGGCCAGCCGCTCGGCATGCTCGTGATGTTGTTCGCTGTGTGGGGCACCGAAGTGCGCGCAGGAATGCGTGCGGTGCTCGGGCGGGTATCGGGACAGATCACGGTGGGGATCATGTCGGCGGCGATCCTCGCTGGCGTGGCAGGCGTCGGCGTGCGCGTGCGCGACGCGAACGCCCAGCCATTCGTCGCGAACACCACGGAGACGCTGGGCCGGCAGCTCACCCGCCTGAATGACGTCCCGCCGGAGTTCGCGCTCGTGAGTCAAACCGGGCGGACGATCACGCTCGATCAGTACCGCGGCAAAGCGGTTCTGGTCACCTTTGCGTTTGCGCACTGTGAGACTGTCTGTCCGCTCGTGGTGAACGCCGTTCTTTCCGCGCGGGACAGGATCGCGGCGACGGTACCGGAGCGAACCCCCGTGGTCCTCGTGGTCACGCTCGATCCGTGGCGGGACACGCCGACGCGTCTGCCGGCGCTGGCAACGCAGTGGGGGATGACCGGCGAAACGCACGTGCTGAGTGGTGAGCCAGACGTGGTGGAGCGCGCGCTGAATGCCTGGCGTATCCCGCGCGTGCGGAACGAGAAGACCGGCGATCTCTCGCACCCGAGCATGGTCTACGTTATCGGGCCGAACGGGCGCATCGTGTATCTCGTGAACGGAACTACCGAGCAGATTATCAGCGCCGTGCGTGCGCTCTAGGCCCGCGTGCCGCCGCGCGCGCGCAAAAGACCGAACACGGCACGCGGTGCCGCTACTTGATGAAAAGCGGCCAAGCTAGTTCGATAGCTTGGCCGCCTGTTCATCGCACCAACGGCCCTCTTCTTTCGTTGAGCGTTGGCGTTGCACTGCCGCTGAACCTACGAGCAGGCGGAGACAGTATTTGAGCCGCTCATCGTCACGGCGCCATTGAGCGCCAAAGCACGACCGGACAGAGTGGCACCCAGATTCATGCCGATGCTGGTGTACGCAAGGATGTTCCCTATCACCGGACCGCTCAGTGTCGCGGAGCTTCCCACGAGCCAGAAAACCTGGTCACACGTCGCGCCGCCACTCAGGACCATCGACGAGCCAGCAAAGGTGATGAGCGTGCTCGTGACCTTGAACACGAACGGTCCTTGCCCGCTGAGCGTAAGGATTCCCCCTGACAGTTGCGCGGATGATGGGAAGCAATAGACGCCCGGGTTGAGCGTCAATCCGGTCAATTCCTGAACCGCGCCGAACGTGACGTCGCAGGGCTCCGCAGACAGGGATCCGTAGGCCGTGCCGGCATCGGCCTGAGCAGATGACGAAGCGCCGTTAGCCGCGTGCAATGCTCCCGTAAGCGTGCAATCCGGATTGAACCCTGTGATCGAACTGCCAGGGCTGACGCCCACGTCGCCGATGTTGGTTCCAGCGCCAGTGCAGGTCACCGTCGACGCCCCCAGAACTGCAAAGCTCGATGCCCTCCCGAGTGTGGCCGTGGCCGATGTGACGAGTGACCTCGAGGAGGCGATTGATCGAGGACTGGATGGCGCATCGGTCGCGCACGCAGAAAGTAGCAGCGCCGACATGACTCCGAGTGCTGTACTCAACCGCGTGCGGTGAAGCTCTTGGAAAAGAGAAATGGGAATGTTGCGCGTGCGCATAAGGAACTCCTGTCGTGCAACTCGTGTAGATCGTTCCCCGAAGGGGAATCGTTCGCATGATCAACCTCAACAGCGAACGCACTTGAGCGCACCGCAAGACGGTGCCCAATTGTGCCAAGTGGAGAAGGAACGATCCCTATTTGCACCATACCGGTCGTAATACTCGCGTAATTGGTTGTGGCGACCGATACGCTGTGATAAAGGGGAACATGGTGGGTGAGTGCAACGTTGCTCCGGCCGAGATGTCGTACGTCGCAACGATGACTCGCG
>JBKJKH010000462.1:0-4271 GCA_046597595.1 Gemmatimonadaceae bacterium | reverse complement strand
GCTCGAGGGGCGCATCGCCACGGAACGCGCTTTCTCGACGACGCTGGAACACAGCGTCGCCGCGCGCACCGCCGAGTTGAACGAGGCGCAGCGCGTGCTCCAGCGCATGTGGACGCTGGGTCATCACATCACCCTGGAGCTGAATCCGACGCGCGTGCTCCAGCGTTTCATCGAGGCAGTGGTGGACGTCGCGCAGGCCGATGGCGCCGCACTTGGTCTGGTGCTCGAGGACGGTCGCGTGCGGATCACCGCGTCGGGCGGGCTCATTGCATCGCTCCGCGACGCAGTTCTCCCCGCCGAATCGGCGCTGGGGCGTGTTGCGCGAACGGGTAAGGCGTGGACAGTCGAAGACCTGACCGCCCGCCCCGACGCCGCCGTGCTCGGCGCACAGATCGGAGGGGAAGCGCTTGGCGTCCGGGCCATGGCCGTTGTGCCGATTCACCGCAGTGGAGAGAAGATCGGCTCGCTCGCGCTCGTGACAAGCACGCCGCGGCGCTTCAGCGCGGAGGAGTTGTCACGCGTTGAGGCGCTGGCCGATATGCTCTCCGTTGCGCTGGCCAATGCGGGGCTCGTCGGAACGCTGCGCCAGGCAGAGTGGCGCTTCCGCACCTTGTTCAGGGCGGCGCCCGATGCGGTTTTCACGGTGCTGCAGAGCGGTCGGATGCGTGAGGCGAACGACTACGTGCGCGAGCTCGTAGGGCGCGACCCCGTGCAGGTGATGGGGAGCCAGTTCACGGATCTCGTCGCCGAGGAAGATCGTCCGGACGTCGCCGCGGCCATGGACGGCGCGTTCAACGGTAAGCCTGCCCGCATCGAGGCGCGTTTCCAGCGCAGGGACATGACGGGTGAGGCGACGACGCGGCTCGTGGCAATTGCGGCGAGCCGCGTGCCCGAAGCCGAGCCACCCACCGTCCTCGTGATCGCGCGAGACGTGACCGTGGAGCGGGAGATGCGTGCCCGGCTCATGGAGAGCGAGCGGCTCGCGGCGGTCGGCGAGCTGGTCGCCGGTGTGGCGCACGAAGTGAACAATCCGCTCAGCAGCATCAGCGCGTACGCGCAGCTCCTGTTGCGCGACACGACGATGTCTCCCGCGACGCGCGAGTCGGTCGAAATTATTCGCGCCGAGACGAGCCGCGCTACGCAGGTAGTGAAGGACCTGCTCGCGTTCGCGCGCCGCAGCACCCCCGAACGGCAGCCGGTCGATCTCCTCGAAGTCATCGAGCGCTCGCTGCGCCTGCGCGCGTATCAGCTCAGCACCAGCAACGTCGCGGTGGAACGGGATTTTCCCGCCGAGGTTCCGGCGGTCATCGGCGACGCACGTCAGCTACAGCAGGTCGTGCTCAACCTTGTCACCAACGCCATTCAGGCGATGGCAGCGCAAGGCTCGGGCGGCGGCGCCCTTCGCATGACCACGCGAGCGGAGGGCTCCCAGGTCATCCTCGAGGTTGCAGACACCGGTCCGGGCGTTCCAGCAGCCGCGCGCAAGCACATCTTCGAGCCGTTCTTCACGACCAAGAGTGAAGGTGAAGGCACCGGCCTTGGACTCAGCGTGAGTTACGGCATCATCACCGCCCTCGGCGGCACGATCGAGCTCGCGGAAAGCGGTGATATCGGCGCATGCTTCCGGGTAAGGCTTCCCATGGCCGAGTTGGGCGCCGACGAATCGTCGTCTCGTGCACCGCGCCGCGACAGCGTGGAGATGACGATCCCGACGAATCGTTCCGTGCTCGCGGGGTTGCGGCTGCTCGTCGTGGATGACGAGGCGTCCCTCCGGCGCGGCATCGAGGCGTTCGGCCGCCTGCGTGGCTTCGAAGTGGTCTCGGCAGAGGAGGGGCGGTCTGCGCTGGAAATCGTGCGAACTACGAGCTTTGACGCGGTGGTCTGTGATCTTCGGATGCCGGGGATGGGAGGCGTGGAATTCCACGAAGCGCTCCGGAAAGAGCGGCCCGGGCTGGCGGCCCGAACGGTCTTCATCACGGGCGACATGCTCACGCCGCTCGCGCGCTCCGCTCCCGCAGCCCGTCAGCCTATGCTGCCTAAACCCTTCTCCTTTGAACGGCTCGAGGAGACGCTGGTCGCCATCGTAAGGACCGGAAGCGCGCGCTCACTCGGCTGAGGCGGTTGCCGGAGCGAGGGGCGCGCGTGAGCTTTCGCACACCCACTTCATCCAAATCATGCGACCGATTCGTGCGCTGGCCCTCATCATTCCATTCGCCGCGGGCTGCACCCGCCCGGCGTCGGTCGCCCAGCCGACGACCGCCATGTCTACTTCTCCTCTCGAGTTTCTCACGCCGTACGGTCCTCCCACACGGCCCTTCAGCCCCGCGGTACGGGTTGGAGACGTGATCTTTCTCTCCGGACAGATCGGCGTGCGTGCGGATGCGCAGGGTGCGTTGGTCCCGGGCGGGATCCAGGCGGAAACGCGCCAGACACTCGACAACATCCGCGACGTCCTTCAGAAGATCGGACTCTCGATGGAGCACGTCGCCAAGTGCACCGTCATGATGGCCGACATGAAAGAGTGGGACGCAATGAACCAGGTCTACACGACCTATTTCCCGGTGAACAAGCCAGCCCGGAGTGCATTCGGCGCGACCGCGCTCGCCCTGGGTGCGCGGGTGGAGATCGAGTGCATGGCGTCCGTCCGGAAATAAAGGCCGTCGCCCAATGTTCGTCTGCGCAAACCTGCGGCTCATGCTTCCTGCATGCGCTGTACTGGCATCGGTGTCGTGCTCGAGCGACAAGCTCGACTCCGGCGTGCGTCGCGCGAACGGCGAGCGCGTCCAGGGCACCGTCGGCGGCTGCTGGTCGGAGCCGCGAGTCGGAACGGGTGGCGTGGGGGCAGTGCGGATTGGTCGCACGATCGCGTATCTCCCGCGCTCGTGTTCCATTCGAGACTCGGTGCTCGCGAAGCCGGACGAGCGCGGCCACGTCGCGCGGTTCCACGAGCAGGAAGTTCTCGTCGTCTCCGCGGCCAACCACACGGGCGAGATTCTGCGTATCGAGGTCACCGACCCCGCATTTCGCACGACCGGCGACGTTGGTGTCGGCAGCAGCGCCGGGATACTGCGTGCCCTGCACGCACCGGTCTGCGCGACGGCTGGTGCAAGCGGAAAGATGGCCCTCTTCTCGGAAAAGCTGCCGGGAGTCCGGTTCGAGACGTCGTTTCAGGCGCCCCGCGATCCCATGCGGCTCCGGGCGATCGAGGAAGACGCGCGTCTGATGCCCGATGACGCGCGCATCGAGCGCATTGTCGTTCTCGCGGATCCTGGTCCGTGCAGCACACCGGCCGTTGCATTCAGCACGACGGGGGCGCTCACCGTCCGCGCAGAGCAGGGTCGGGTCGTCGCCGATTCACTGTGGTCGCAGTCGTTGGGCGTGAAGAAGGAGCTGGTGGTGTATCTCCCTCCCTCGTACGACCGCGACCGCTCGCGACGGTATCCCGTCGTGGTCCTGCTGCACGGTCTGTGGGGCGACCAGTGGCAGTGGGTCCGCTCCGCGCGAATAGCGTCGACGATGGATTCCCTTGTTGCGTCGGGGCTGCCCGAGATGATTCTCGTGATGCCTGACGGCGACGATGGCTGGTGGACCACATGGTTCCGCCTGGTCGACATGCGTGGCTGCCGCACCGAGACGCTGCGTAAACGGAACACGCCTGCCAGTGATCCGTCGGCGGCCGAGCCGGCGTCGAGCTACTGCGTGCCCTGGGCGCACTACGACGATTACGTTGCGCGCGATGTCGTAGCACGGGTGGATTCGGCGTATCGCACCCTCGTGCACCGCGACCAGCGCGCCATCGCCGGATTGAGTATGGGTGGGTACGGGGCCCTGACACTCGCCCTCGGGTATCCCGAAGTCTTTGGGGCGGCCGCCAGTCACTCTGGAGTGGTATCGCTCCTCTATACCGGGCCAGCTCCCTTCACGCCTCCCGCGCGCGAGGCCGGCGATCTTGCCGAGCTCCGCTCAGCATGGGGCGGTCTGTGGTGGTCGGTCGAGGTGCCCTTCGGCGACCTCGCCGGTTTTCGCGCGCGTGATCCGGCAACCATGGCTGAACGCGTGGTGCGGCGCGGGGGAGTGCGGCGCCCGGCGCTGTTCCTCGACGTCGGAACGGATGACGGACTTCTGCAGGGAAACCGTGCGTTCCATCACCGACTGAATGAGCTCGGCTACACGCATTATTACACTGAGTGGCCGGGTGGACATGATCACGCGTACTGGCGCGCGCATGTTCGTGGGAGTCTCGCGTGGATGGGCCGCCAATTTGCATCCGG
>JBKJKH010000344.1:0-3698 GCA_046597595.1 Gemmatimonadaceae bacterium | reverse complement strand
ACCGGCGTGACGCTGGGCATCGCGATGGGCATGTGGCCCGCGTGGTCGATCTATCGGACGGCACACCTTCACATGCTGCTGCTGGGATTCGTCGGCATGATGATCTTCGGCGTCGCGTATCACGTCCTGCCCCGGTTCACGGGCGTGCAGCTGCCGAGCGGTCGAGCGGCGATTGCGCACTTGTGGCTCGCAAACGCGGGACTCGCCGCGATGGTAGTCGGGTTCGTGCTTCGCGCGCGCGGGATACCCGTTTCGAGCACGTGGCTCGCAGCCGGCGGGTCCGCGGCTGCCGCTGGCGCGTACATCTTCGGGTATCTCGTGTGGCGCATGCTCGGTCCGCGCCTGAAGCCCATGACCGGGCCCAGGTCACTTCCGGTGAAATAGCTGAGACCAAAAACCGTTTGCCGACGATCGGTGGTCACCGCACGTTAACCGGAACCCGGGCCGGCGGCATTCCCCTGATGTTCGTCGTGATCTCGAGCATCAAGCTCGCGGGCTCTGGCCGCATCAACTCGAAGTCGTACGTCTCGCCGGGGCCGAGGAGAACGGTCGCGCGCCGGTCTGTCGCCTGATGAGCGGGTAGTTCCGCACCGTCCTTCGCGAAGGCGCGCCAGGATTGCACAGTGGTGTCGCTCGCCGCCAGCAAGCGCACGCGCTTGATATTACTCGGCGAGATGTTGATGAAACGCAGCCGGTATGGCACGTTCGCGTCCAGCTCAACCGGCGGCGGTGACGCAGTTCCATTGACGAAATGGGTGGCGGTGTCGACAGGTCCGCCAGCGCCGAGCAGGAATATGCGATCGTGCGCGGTGTCGGCCGCCACACCCGGCGGGAGTACAAGCAACGCGCCATAGAGGCCCGAAGCGAGCTGCCCGCCCTCTTCCATGTGGGTGTGATAAATGAATGTCCCGGCGCGATCGGGCGTCATCCGCACGATGAATGAGTCGCCGGGCGCGATGGCCGGGGCCAGTCGCTTGCCCGCACCGCTCCAGTCGCCGACACCATCGTAGTAGCTCTCGAGCTCAATCCCATGCCAGTGAATCGTCACCTGATCGAGCGTACGATTTCGCACGACGATCTCGGTCGGCTCACCACGCCGAAGCACGAGCGCGCTGCCGGGAAGGGTGATGGAGTCACGTGCTGGCTCCCGGTTGCCCTGTTGCAGGATCATGCTGTACGCCGGCCGGTCGCCGAAGACATTCTGCCGCGTGTTGACGAACGCGCGCAACCGGCGTCGGGTGGCCGGCTCGCGAACGCGCGCTGCTCCGGGACGCGGACGCACATGAATCCCAGTCACAAGTCCGGCCATCCCCGACTCGGCGTGATTCAGCGTCGTCGCTGCGCTGCCGCCGTGCGACGCGTGTCCACCGGGAGGCTTGCCGAGCCGGACGTGATTGACATCGACATGCGCGATCAGGTGACAATGGAACAGCCAGTTGCCCGCGCGCGACGGGATCCATGTCATGCGCATCGTCGTCGCGGGCGCCATGAACTCCGTGACGGCCAGGCGTCGCGACGCCGGGCTGTATAACGTGTCGCTGATCGGCGTTCCGCGCGCATCGACGGTGAAGTAAAAACCGTGCAGGTGCATTGGGTGCGGAGCGATGCTCGCGTTGATCACACGCCAGTGGACCGAGTCGCCGACCGTGTACGTGTGGCGTTCCGTGTGCGGCCAGGAGAGTCCGTTGACCGTGATCGTCTCGAGCCTGCGTGGCGCGGCGCCAGCGGAATCGGCAAGCGTCTGCTGCCCGAGCCACAGCTGAATCATCATGACCCGCTCCGTAGCTGGCGGGGTCACACCGGCTGGATCAACAATGAAGGCTCCCTGGAGCGACCCGTCTTCGCCACCACCAAGACGGAGACGACTGCCCTGCGTGCGGCCCCAGTAGATGAAAGTGCCCGGAACAGAAACGGTGAAATCAAACTCGTGACTTGCTCCTGGAGCGATATCAACGGAGTCGAGCGCACCCGCGTGGTCGTGCAATCCACGCATCATCATAGGCTTCGCGAGTGCATTGCGAATCGTGCCGCGAATACGAGTGCCCGCGGGCACCCTGATGAGTGGCCCGGGGACCGTCGCCGCACTGCCGATTTCGGCAAACGTGTACACGCGTATTCCAGGCCCTTTGTCCGTTTCCGGGTACCAGGCCGTCTCGCGCGCTTCGAGCGCGATGGTCAGGACGCCGTTCTCGAGACGTCCGGCGGCGCGGCGGTTGTCGTTGGGCGCGGCTGTCTCGAGCGATGGCGCGTTCGCGCGCGGTGCACGGGCGTCCCCGGGGATCGATGCGACAGCGAGCTGGGCAACCAACAGAAGAAAGAGCACACGTCCTCCGAGGGGTTGCGGCACTCTTAGCCAATGAGCAATTGGAGAGTCCGCCGGTCGTTCATCGCCCCATTATCGTGTTCCCTATGTATCAAGTCAACCACAGCAACCGTGCGTTATGCTTGTGTCGGGAGCGACGATGCGCGATCGTGACATCGGACGCTTGCGACTCAATGGCGCTCGCCAGTCACCGCTGTTCTTCCAGCGAAAGGTGGTCATGATGCATCGCATGGCGCTCGCCAGTACGATGGTGCTCGTTGCCTGTGCTCCCACACGCGCTCCCGGAGCAGGGCAGACTGTCGGTGTGCCGGTCTATCGAGAACCACACCACCAGCTCGTGTTCGAGTCGCCACTGGTGCGCGTCCTCGATGTGCGTGTGGCACACGGCGATACGAGCCTATTCCATCAGCATGCTGAGCACCATGCAGGCGTGTTGATTTCGGGCTCGGCAAGGTGGGTTCAGACTCTGGGCCGCCCAGGCGCTGTCGGGCCGGGGGACAGCGTCGGGACCATTTTTGACAATGCAACGAGTGAGCTACCGTACACGCATCGCGTCGCGAATCTGGATAGCGTGCAATTCCGTTTGGTCATGGGGCAATTCCTCAGGCAATCGGGAATCGTGTCCGCGCCACTCCCCCACGAGCCCAGCATGAAATTGGAGCGAGAGACGCCGCACGGGCGGGTGTATCGCATCCGGCTACTTCCTGGCCAGGAGACGAGCCTGCACAAGCACGCACAACCGGGACTTACAATTGAAGTCAGCGATGGCAAGGTCGTGCTGACCGGCGATACTCCTGTTTCATCCAGCGCCCAATCCGGTGCGGGTGCCTGGTGGTGGCGTGAAGCGGGCAACGCCCATTCGATTAGAAATGCGGGCAACACCCCGGTGGAACTGATCGAGATCGACTGGAAGTAAGTGGCATGCGCGGGGGAGCAAGCGGGAAGATGGGTAAACGCCATAGTAACACGCCTTCATCCTCCCGCACGGACCGAAACCCATCAAACGGCGAGCGAAGAGACTATGGAAGAAATCAACCGGCGCGACTTCCTGCACGGCGCGCTGGCCGGCGCAGCCACGCTTGCCGTCGGGCAGCGCGCGTTCGCGCAGGTGCCCTCCCAGCAGAGTGCGGTCGTAGCCCAGATCGCGCGGCAGCATGGCGCGACGCTCAAGATGCTGCAGGACTGGATTGCCTTTCCGTCCATTGCGGCCGAGAATATCGGGTATCCGAGGGGCGCTGAGTACATGGCGCAGCTCGCGCGTGATGCGGGATTCCAGCGCGTGGACGTGATCCCGACCGCGGGCAAGCCAGGCGTCTTCGCCACGTACGACGCCGGCGCACGCTCGACGCTCGGCATCTATTTCATGTACGACGTC
>JBKJKH010000131.1:0-2504 GCA_046597595.1 Gemmatimonadaceae bacterium | reverse complement strand
ACGCCGAACAACAAGATCGGTGAGGCGGTCGCGAAGGTCCTCGCGACACGCGGCGTGACGATCGAAGACTAGGTCGCCCTAGCGACAGATCATGTACTCCGTCCCGTCGACGATCGGTATGGCGTACCCGTTCGAGTTGTAGGTCATCTTGAAGCGTTGCGGCGTCATCTGCTGCTGCGTCGGGCCGGAATAGAACACACCGTTCTCGTATTTCCAGAACCCGTTCTGCCCGGAACTCCCGTACACGCCGCCCGTGCCCGCGGCGCCGGAGCTGGACAACTCGGAATTCGACCCCATCGAGGCGGTCCCGTCGGGGCGGAGGACCACACGTCCCGTGCGCGTGGATCCGCCGCTCGAGTACGCCCCGGAGCTGCCGGAGTAACTAAACGAGCACCACGCATTCTTCGTCAGCACCGCGAACATCTGCGCATCCTGCGGCGACCGGTTGCCACCACCACCGCCACCCCCAGCGCTGCCAGCCACCGCGTCTCCACCCAGCGGGTTGCCGCCCGCGGACGTCGCGCGCGCGAGCATGTACGTGGTGCCCGCCGTATTGATGTGGAGCATGCCGTTTTCCACTTTCGCGAGCAGCTCATACGGAGTACCGCCGGCCGTAAAGGTGCCGCTGAGGCCCGGCCCTTCATCCTTCATGCTCACCGGATAGCTCGAACCCTGGTACGTCAGCGTTCCGGAATACTTGCCGGCCCTTCCCGAAAGCGACAGCGACATGTCCTTGCTCGTCCACGCGCCGGCGTAGCGATCATTCGCCGCGGTTCGGCCGCCGCCGAGTGGGTTTCCTCCATCCTTCGATATGGACGGCGCAGCGGCGTCTCCACCCGCGTCGCGCTTGAACGCCATCTGCGTCGCGCGAGAAAAGTTGGGCTGGCCGTTCGCGTCCGGTTCAGCCATCGCGAGCGAGAGGTTCTCTCCTTGCACGCGGGCGGCGAAGAACATCTTTATTCCGCTTCCGGTGATGGTCCCCTCGGCCGCGTCATCGCCCATCGTCCCTTCGACCTGAAAGGTGTTCCCATTGCCGGCCAGTGTGCCGGCGACCTTTCCATTGCCAGCCGGGCGCAACACCAGCGTTACCGCGCCGCCCTGCTGGTTGGTAGTGGTGAACGACCCTGCAATCTGCTGCGCGGCAACCGGGCTGGACACGAAGAACGTGACGAGCGCGAGTGCAGCTTGGCATGCCCAGCCAGAATTCGAGGACATCGAGAGCTCACGGAGGGGTTCGCTTAACGGTGGGAAATCCGCCACCGGAAGTCAAATGCCTCGCACCTCCAGCCGATAAAGGCAGCCGATAAAGCAATGACGGCGTGAGCACTCATCGCTCACGCCGCCCGTACCGCATCATGTGCCGCTCGAGCGGCAGTCAAAGCGGGTGCTACACGCCGTCGAGGCCGCCCTGGGCGTCGCCAACCTTGCGCTGCGCCTTGCCCTTGAGCTCCTGCGCCTTGCCCTTCATCTCTTCGCTGTGGTTGTCGGTGGCATCACCAACGTTCTTGCGAACCTTGCCAGCCAGTTCCTTGGCTGCACCCTCGACCTTGTTGGCCGCGCCGCTCTTGTGAAGATCTGACATGTAACCCCCGTTGAGTGAGTAAATCCATGTCGAAGCAGGACTGCTCTCCTGCGACGTCTTGCATGTTGCGGTACTCGTCCACACTCTGCTGTCTGCTATCCGCTGCCGATTGGCCCGGCGTGTCTGTACTAAGCAACCGCCATGCCTCCGAAGAGCTGCACCGCCTGTTCCGCCGCCACCCGATTTTGGTGATACCGTCCTCATGACCTTTCTTCGCATGCACCGTATTGTCGCGCTCGCCGCGATCGCATCCAGCCTCGCGGGAGCGCAGAATCCCGGACGCATTCCGGTCGAGACGTACATGCTGCCCAATGGGCTGCGTGTCGTGCTGGTCGAAGACCATTCCGCCCAGGTCGTCGCCGTCGACGTCTGGTACGATGTCGGGTCGCGAAACGAAGTCCCCGGCAGGACAGGATTCGCGCACCTCTTCGAGCACATGATGTTTCAGGGCTCGGCGAACGTGAAAAAAGGCGAGCACATGCAGCTCGTCGAGCGCGCGGGCGGCGACATGAACGGTTCGACAGCGGACGATCGCACCAACTATTACCAGGTCATCCCTTCAAACCGTCTCGATCTCGGTCTCTGGCTTGAGGCCGACCGGATGCGCACGCTCGCGGTTACGGACTCCAACTTTCACAACCAGCGCGAGACGGTGAAGGAAGAGCGCCGGCTGCGCGTGGACAACCAGCCGTACGCCGGCGCGCTCCGCACCGGACTGTTTCTTCCGTTCGATTCGACAACCTGCTTCGGCTACGCGCACGAAGGGATCGGCTCGATGGCCGACCTGGACGCCGCGAAGACGGAAGACGTGCGCGCGTTCTTCAAGCTCTACTACACACCGAACAACGCGACCCTCACCGTGGCCGGTGATTTCACGCCCCGCGAAGCGAAGGCGCTCATCGAGCAATACTTCGGCGGCATT
>JBKJKH010000071.1:0-2622 GCA_046597595.1 Gemmatimonadaceae bacterium | reverse complement strand
CAGCGCGGCGACGATCTCCTTCTGCGAGAGAGCCTTGTTGCCTTCGATCTTCACGCCGGACACGGCAAGGCGCCGACCTTCATCCACGCGAAACGCGAGCTTCACGCCGGTGGCGGTAACCGTGGTCTCCGGCTTCACCCGCGCGAGATAAAACCCGGCCTTGTTGTACATCGAGTCGATCCGCGCGACAGCCTTCGCCACTTCGGCAGGATCGAGCGGACGCGTGAGGGCAAGATTCGCCTTGCCCCGCACTGAGCCTTCGTTGAGTCGCGAGACACCAGTCACCGAAACGCCCTCGAGAATCGGACGCTCCTTCAGGCGAATGATGAGACGACTCGGCGCGCCTGACGGCGCCTCACAGTAGATCGCCACGTCCTCATACTGCGCAGTCGCGTAAAGGCTCTTGATCGACAACTGGATGATGCGCGCGTTGAGCGGTGCACCAGGCAGCAGGCCGGCATTGTCACGAACGGATTGATCCGTCGTGCGCCGGGCGCCGAGAACGATGACCGAATCCGGTGTTGCACAACGCCCGACAACTTCCTCGCGATCCTGAGCAAGGGCGGGGCGCGAAGTAACGGCAGCGGCCGCCAGCACGAAGCCGGCAGCCGAAATGAACGGCAGAAGACGCATAGGTAGGGAAATATACACGACTTGGAGCTTAGGGTTCACCCCAAGGAAAAAAGGTTGCCAGGGTGCTCCGGACAGGGACGGAACGCAGAGAGGCCGGGACAAGAATCCCGGCCTCCTGCGTTGCGTCACACACTGGTGGCGAATCGACCGGTCGTCAGCCTTTGGCCGCGGGCGTCAACACCCGGAAGTCCAGCTTCGTCCCATCCGCCGCCGCGTCGACTTCGATCTCATCCCCCTTGGCGAACTCACCAAGCAGGATCTTTTCCGACAGGGGATCCTCGATGTACCGCTGGATCGCCCTCTTGAGCGGCCGCGCACCGTAGTTCTCGTCGTACCCATGCTTCACGAGGAACTCGGAACCCGACTCCGTGAGCTTGAGCGACAGTTCCTCATCGCCCAGCCGCTTCTGCACGTTCGCCAACATGACGCCGACGATCTGCGCGATGTGCTCCTTGGACAGCTGATGGAACACGATGACGTCATCGAGCCGGTTCAGGAATTCCGGATTGAACACCCGGTTGAGCTCGTCCTTCACCTTCTCGGCAATGCGCTCGAAAGTCTGCCGGCCATCCTGCTGGTTGAAGCCGAGGGACTTGCCCTTGGTGATGTCCTTCGCGCCCACGTTCGACGTCATGATGACGACGGTGTTCTTGAAGTCGATCACCCGGCCATAGTTGTCGGTCAGGTGACCCTCATCGAGCACCTGGAGCAGGATGTTGAAGACATCCGGATGCGCCTTCTCGATTTCGTCGAGCAGGATCACCGAATACGGCTTGCGCCGCACGGCTTTCGTGAGCGTGCCTGAGTCCTCGTAGCCCACGTAGCCGGGAGGGGCTCCAATGAGGCGCGACACGGAGAACTTCTCCATGTATTCGCTCATGTCCACCCGAATCAACGCCGACGAGTCCGCAAAGAGAAAGCGCGCGAGCTGCCGTGCAACTTCCGTCTTCCCGACACCCGTGGGTCCGCAGAAGATGAATGACCCGATCGGCCGGTCGGGATCCTTCAGGCCCGCGCGACTACGCCGGATCGACCGCGAAAGCGCCTTGATCGCATCGTCCTGTCCGACCACGACCTTGTGCAGTTCGTCTTCCATCTTGAGCAGGCGCGCGGTTTCCGCTTCCTGGAGGCGCGTGACGGGAATCCCCGTCCAGCGGCTCACGATGAACGAAATCTCTTCCTCACCGAGGACGGGACGGTGGCTCTGTCGCCGCTTCTCCCACTCCTCCTGCTTCTTGCGGATCTCGCCCTGAAATTCGCGCTCCTTGTCACGCAGGGACGCAGCGCGTTCGAAGTTCTGGTCGCGCACCGCAGCTTCCTTTTCCTGATTCACGCCCTCCAGCTGCGCCTTCAGCGCGGCGACCTCCGGCGGCGGCGCCTGTGCCGCCAGGCGTGCCCGTGCACCGGCTTCATCGATCACGTCGATGGCCTTGTCCGGCAGGAAGCGGTCGGTGATGTAGCGCTCCGACTGCTTCGCGGCGAGCAGCAACGTCGTATCAGGGATCGTCACGCGGTGATGATCCTCGTACTTCTTGCGCAAACCCTTCAGGATCTCGACCGTCTCCTCCACCGAAGGCGGCTCGACGATCACGGTCTGGAAGCGTCGCTCGAGCGCACCGTCCTTCTCGATGTACTTGCGGTACTCGTTGAGCGTGGACGCACCCACGCACTGCAGTTCCCCGCGCGCAAGCGCGGGCTTCAGCATGTTGCTCGCGTCAATCGCGCCTTCCGCAGCGCCTGCCCCGACGAGCGTGTGCAGCTCATCGATGAACAGGATGATCTGCTTGTTCTGCGCGATCTCGTTCATCACGGCCTTGAGCCGCTCTTCGAACTGGCCGCGGTACTTGGTCCCGGCGATGACCGCCGCCATGCCGAGCGACAAGACCCGGTGATCGCGCAGCGACTCGGGACACTCGCCATTGGCGATGAGTTGCGCGAGTCCTTCCACGATGGCCGTCTTGCCTACACCTGGCTCCCCGATGAGCACGG
>JBKJKH010000029.1:0-8730 GCA_046597595.1 Gemmatimonadaceae bacterium | reverse complement strand
TGGAACCTGAACAGCAGTCTCCGCGGCGGCTGGCGCGTGGGCACGTCGGTGCTGTTCGAGACCTTTGGCTACGATCCGCAGCTGTACTCGGCGCTGGGATATTACCTCGAGCGGACGCGTCCGGGGCTTCCGGTGGACACGATTCCGTTTGGGCAGGGAACGACGCGACTCGGCAACCTGGACTACCTGATCAACATCGGGACGCCGCAGTGGGAGCGTTTTTCGGGGAGCGTGTTCGCGGTGTACGGCCGGGACGAGAATTTCTACGAATGGGCGCCGGCGCACGTGTGGTATGTGACGTTGAACGGCAACTGGCGCCCGCTCGACAGGATTCGTGTCGAGTCACAGTACCAGCTGCAGAAGTTCAACCGGCTCGAGGACAAGAGCGTCGTCGGCGTACGTCATATCCCGCGCCTCAAGACGGAATACCAGATCACGCGTGCGACATTCGTCCGCATCGTTGGCCAGTATGATCTCCAGCGTACGGACTCACTGCGCGACGAGACGCGCACGGGATTCCCGATTCTCATCCGCCGTGGCGGGACGTATACGCGCGCCGCGGCGACGGAGAACAACAACTTGCGCGTGGACTGGCTGTTCTCGTGGCAACCGAACCCCGGCACGGTCTTCTTTGCCGGCTATGGCAGCTCGCATCTCCAGCAGCTGGATGTTCCGTCGCGGCGCCTGTCGGATCTGGAGCCGGTCGAGTCGGGATTCTTCGTCAAGCTGTCGTACTTGTTCAGACTGTAGCGGCCGCATCGCTACATCGCTACATCGCCACGCTACGTCGCCGTTTTCATGCGCTTGCTGACGAACTCTGCCTGTCGCATCACCCGGAGCACGTTCCCACCGGCGAGCTTGGCGAGATCAGCGTCCGTCCAGCCACGACGAGCCAGTTCGACAAAGAGGGCCGGATACTTCGAGACGTCTTCGAGTCCGGTGATCGTTTCGTCGATGCCGTCGAAATCACCGCCGATGCCGACGTTATCGATGCTCGCGGTGCGGCGGATGTGCTCGATGTGATCCGCGACCTGCGACAGCATCGCCTTGGGAGACGGGTTGGCGGCGCGCCAGCGATCCATCTCGCGGCGGGTTGCGCCGGTGTCCCGTCCATTGCGACCTGCAGCCTCGCGCGCGGCGCCGGCAAACTGCTGACCCCAGCGCGCAACCTCGGGAGAAATGAACCCCGGCACGAATGTCACCATCACGACGCCACCATTCCGTGGCAAGCGGCGCAGGATGGAGTCGGGCACGTTGCGTGGCACGTCGGCGAGGGCGCGCGCGTTGGAGTGCGAGAAGATGACCGGCGCGCTCGTCACGTTGATGGCGTCGCTCATCGTTGCAGGCGACGTGTGTGAGAGGTCTACCAGCATGCCAAGCCGGTT
This sequence comes from Gemmatimonadaceae bacterium, assembly GCA_046597595.1. Lineage (GTDB taxonomy): Bacteria > Gemmatimonadota > Gemmatimonadetes > Gemmatimonadales > Gemmatimonadaceae > JBKJKH01. The sequence goes on along the minus strand of JBKJKH010000029.1, from coordinate 7,345 downwards.
CATCTCGCGCACCACGGATTCGCCGAACACCGTCAGCCCGTTGTGCTTCGCCGTGTCGTTTGCGGCATCCGCCCAGTCGAGCGTGACATTGTGCGTGAGTGTCATGTACCGCGCGCCCAGATCGTAGTACGCGCGCAGTGCGCCGAGCGAATTCTCGATGGCGTGTCCGCCCTCCATCCCGAGGAGCGACGCGATTTTGCCCTTGGCGAAGATGCGACGGATATCTGCCTCGCTGCGTGCAAGTTCAAGTCGGTCCGGGTAACGCTCGATCACGCGCCGCGCGATGTCGATCTGCTCCAGCTGCACGCGCGCATAGCCGGAATCCTTGATCTCGCCCGGCACATACACCGACCAGAACTGCGCTCCCACCATCCCCAGCCTGAGGCGTTCGAAGTCCGTGTGTCCGGCGGTGCGTTTCCGCAGGTCATATGCGGCGACGTTCATGGGCGCAACGGTGTCCTCGCGAATGCGCCAGGGCAGGTCGTTATGCCCATCTACGAGCGGAGCCCTCGCGAGCACACGCTTCACCCGCGCAAGAAGCTGCGCGTCGGGAACCGCCATGCGCAGGGAATCCGGCTGTGGGTTGATGCGGGCGATCCCATCGCGTTGCTGCGCGCTCAGCGCGGCGGGAATACAGACCAGGCCCAGGATGCGCATCAGCGTCATGTCAAATCACCTCGGAATCATTGAAGGAGAGTCCAGCATTGTCGCGGTCCGCGCCGCAATCTGTATGACTCGCTCGACATCCGCTGCGACTGTCCGAAAGCTGTTGACACAGATTCGCAGCGAGTAGGCCCCGTTCAGCCGCGTCGACGAGACGAACAACGAGCCCACAGCGTTGATCTCGACATTGATCCGCTCGTTCAACGCATCGAGCGCTGCCGCATCGTCCATCCCTGGAGGATGCGCGCGAAAGCAGAGAATTCCGAACTGCGCGGGCGAGAGCACCTCGAGCACGCTCTCGGCACGCACCAGCCGCTCGGCGTGCGCGGCGAGGTCGAAGCAGCCATCGAGTGCCGCAGCAATACGCTCCGTGCCATAGTAGGAAACTGTCAGCCACACCTTGATGGCACGCGCATACCGCGTGAGCTGCTCGCCCCGGTCCGCAAAGTTCACGTCCTCTTCCCCAGGCCGCACATCGTGCAGGTACTCCGGGAAGATGCGAAACGCGTCGTTGAGCAACTGCGGATCCCGTACCATGAGGCAGCCGCATTCAAACGGCACGAACAGCGTCTTGTGCGGATCGAGCACAACGGTGTCCGCGCGCCCGAGCCCTTCGAGCAGAGCGCGGCCACGGGTGGTGAGGACGCCAAAGCCCGCGTACGCCGCGTCGACATGAAAGCGAAGCGCTTCCCGCGCGCACAGGTCCGCGATGTCGTTGAGCGGATCGACCGCCCCCGTGTTCGTCGTGCCGGCGCTCGCCGCGACGACCATCGGGATCAGGCCGGCCTCACGATCGCGCCGGATTGCCTCCGCCAGCACAGGCACGCGCATGCGGTACTGATCATCGCAATCGATGGCGCGCACTTGTGCGCGCGGTACGCCGGCGATCCATGCCGCGCGCGTCACCGCCGAATGCGCCTGACGGGACGTGTAGACAACGAGCTTCGGCAACTTGCTCGCATCGTCTCGAACGACTTCGTGCCGGATCGCCACCAGTGCGGTCAACGTCGCGCCAGAACCGCCGTTCGTGAGGATACCGCTTGCGCCCGCGGGCATGGCGATCCACTCGCGGAACCACTCGAGCACGGCGAGTTCCATGGCATTCGGGCCTGCCGCGACCGTCCAGACTCCTGAAAAGAAGTTGAACCCCGTGGCGATCCAGTCGCCCATCACGCCGGGGAACGTGGGGCAGCCGGGAACGAAGGCGAGGAAGCCTGGATGTGGCTCGCGCGCGTGCCAGTCGAACAGTTGCTCACGCAGGGTCTGGAGCAGGACGTCAAACTCCGCCCCAGTCGCGGGCGGGGGGCCTGCAAACGCACGCGATGCGGCGGCCCGGCTCCGGGTGGTCAGCACGGGCTGCTCGCGCAGCGACGCGAGGTGATCGGCAACGAGGTCGGCGACGCGGCGTCCCATCGCCCGCATTGTCTCGCGGTCGAGCTCGAGCTGTCCCGGGAGGCTCTGCACGGAGGGATTGGTCATGTCCGAGGGAATGATACCGCGCGGCGGCACGGCTGGTGCATCGGGATGCAGTTTCGCCCTCGAAAGACCATGACCAGACATCGGCTCGTCCCTCGCGCAGCGTTCGCGCTGCTCCTGTCCGCCGCTCCACTGCTGTCGCAGGCTCCGGCCGCGGACAGTGCCCGCACGCCCCTCTTCACGAAGCGGGACGCGGCATTCATCGCACTCTTCTCGGTCGCCAGCGTTGCCGCGACGCGCGTCGACTCGCGTGTCGCGCACCGTGTTGCCCGCGCCGACCTCCAGGGTCGTTCCTCACTGAAGAACACGGCGGACGCGTTCGGCCACCTCAACGAGAAATCGCTCTTTCTCGCTGGCGTCGCGGGCTACGGAATTTCGCGAGTGATCGGCGGTGTGAACGCGCCGGCGACGGATATTTCGCTTCACGTCGCCGAGGCGGTGTTGATCTCCACGGTGTTCAACACGGCCATTCGCGGCACGCTCGGCCGCTCACGCCCCTTCATCACCAACGGTGACGATCCCTACGATTTCAACTTCGGGAAGGGCTTCAGCAACTTCGACTATCGTGCCTTCCCGTCCATTCATGCCTCGTCGGCCTTTGCGACCGCCGCCGTGTTGACGGCGGAGACACGCCGCAGGAAGCCGTCGGCGGCCAAATGGGTGGGGATCGCGAGCTATGGAATTGCCGCGATGCCAGGTCTCGCGCGAGTCTACATCGGGAAACACTGGACCAGTGATGTCGTGATGGGTGCCTTCGTCGGCACCCTCACGGGTCTTAAGGTCGTCCAGCACGAGCACGGCAAGTCAACGCGGATCGGGAGACTCCTGCTCGGGCGATAGCGCAGGAGCGAGCTGCGACGCCCTATTGGCCACCGCGCTTGCGAGTCACCGCGATTACCGTCCCCATCTGGCGGCTGCCGTACTTCTGGGTCGCCTCACCCGGGCTGAGGCGACGGATCTCGACGATTTCCGACGCGGGGATCTGGTTGAGTGCGTCCAGGCCACCCATGCGCGAGTCGTCGACATAGACGACGATGGCTTCGTTGGTGCGCACCGCCGCCGTTGCGTTCCGGTCCCGCAGGAACTGGGGCCGCAGCCGCTGCACGGCCTGATGCGCGGTGCTCACGTGGATGCTGTTGAGCTCAATGAGCGTGATGCGCTCCGAATCATTCCCCGCATTCTGGACTCTGCCCGGCGCGCAGGCGGAGACGAGCAGGAACGCGATCGTTGTCGTCGAACGAAGCATGCGCATTGTGCGGGGGGCTGGAGGGTGAACGGCGAGGGTGTGCCGGCGTGCTGAACGGCTTGCCATCATGTTGTGCTACAAGGCGCGTGGCGGACCAGTGATACGCTGGTGGCGATAGCCGGCACTCCAAAGGTCCAGACGCATCGCCAGCTCGTTGTCGCTCTCGGCAATCTCGCGGAGCCGGCGAAGCACTTCTTCCTGCGTCGTCCCGAACGCCTCCGCGACTACGGGCGGCTCGCCTGCCACCCGGCGCGTGCTATCAACACGCCGTTCGACGACCAGGCGGCCGATCACCCCGTCACCCTGATTCGGTACCACGGTGATCATGACGACACGGCCGCCCGGCAAATCGCGGCGAAAGGCCAGAAACCCGGGCTGCATGGGTCCTACTATGCGGATTATTTCGCCAACCCGCAATTCGCTTTCAGTGGTTTGTCAGGGCGCGGAGGGCGATACCCGGTCGGAAACGTTCACGTCCACATCCAGCTGGACCTCGTTCCAGCGCTCACGGACGTTGTACAGGCCCTGCCAGATGTTTGCGAAGGGGAGGCCGATGTCGCGCGGCATCCGGGCGAGGCTGAAGTCATTGCCTCCGGCCAGCCACCACCGCAAAGGATTGGGCCGCATTGGGTTCGCCATCCGGATCGACTCGATATCCGTGTACACATCCGGGGCATTGAGACGATGCGCATAGATACCCGGACGGTACCGGCCCTCCGTCCAGAGGCGCGATACCCAGGCGCGGTAGTAGGCACGCATCGAGTCTGGAACAACGCTCATCCGCTCCAGGTCGAGAAAAATCGTCGTTCCTGCCGCGAACCCCTCGGCCGCCGCGCGCGCGATGGCGTCATCTGCGTCCGCGCGACCACGGCCTTCCGTGAGCAGGCTGCGCGAGCACGCCGGAGATGTCACCGTCGCCGTATCCTGGCGCACCGCGGTCGTTTCCCACGCCTGTTGCCCGACGTAGAGCACGGCGAAGCCCCACCCCGTCGATTCGAGTTCTCCCCGCTTGCCGTTCCACGACGCATCACGGCGGCAGGGTGCCTGGAGGTAGTAGCCAACCCATCGGTACGGCGAGCCGGGAGCCCGCCAGGCGCGCATCGACGCATCGCCCGGATAGCGGCTGGTATCGAAGCCGGGAATGCTGCCGGGGTCGCCACCTGCGCTTCCACCAGCGCTGCCACCGGGTACCGTTCCGGCAACACGGACCTGCCCGCATGCGGACGCAATTCCGATGAGTGCAACGGGAAACAAGCGCCGCATCTTGAAGAAAATCGGGGTTGAACGACGTTCCGCGCGCGGGCACCTTCACGGTCCCCCGTCGCGGAGCAAACTCGCCATCTGTGCACAACGCAGGCCTGCGCCTTCCCCGCAGGAGCCGCTGTCACTGCGAGGGATGGACCTCGCCGGACATCTCGCGGATTCTTCACGCCGCCAGCACTTCGTCACGCGCATGTTCGACATCATCGCGCCGCGATACGACGTGTTCACGCGAGTCTTTTCCTACTGGATGGACGCAGCCTGGAAGCGCGAACTGCTGTCATCTCTTCCACAGCTTCGCGCTGGCGATGCCGCGATCGATCTCGCGTGCGGCACCGGCGATTTTGCATTCGCGATTGCTGATCGTGCGCCGGAGGCGAGCGTGATGGGCATCGATGCATCGCAACGCATGCTCGGTGAAGCGCGACACCGCGCGACCGGGTCACGAGCGAGCCCCGCGAGAGCCACATTCGCGGCAGCGGATATGGCCGCCCTTCCTCTCGCAACCGCATCGGTGCGCGTCCTCACCGCCGGCTACGGGTTTCGCAACGTGCCTGACCTGCACGCAGCTATTGCGGAGGCGGCGCGTGTGCTGGTGCCTGATGGAACGCTGCTCGTGCTCGACTTCTACCGGCCGCGTTCAGCGGTCTGGCGAGCGCTGTTCCTCGGATACCTGCGCGCCGCAGGAAACGTTGTCGGCTGGCTCTGGCATGGGGAGGCCGTCGTCTACGGCTACATCGCGCCGTCGATCGCGATGTACATGGATGCAACGGCCTTCGCACACGAGTTGAGGCGCGCGGGCTTCCAGACGATCTCGATCAGCGAAAAGCTCTTCGGGGGCGTAGCGCTTCATGTCGCCACGAAGGCCACTGCTCCCCGATGACAAAGTGACCTGCCGGGCGTACACTCTTCCCGTCTTCCCTCAGGAGTCTTGATGCGTTTCCTCCGTACCGCCATCGTGCTGTTGTCCGCGGCACCGTTGCTCGTCAGCGCACAGGGCGCGTACCGGGAGCCGCCGGCGCCGATTGCGAAGATTCTGGACGCGGACCCGACGCCCGCGGCGAGCGTAAGCCCCGACAAGAAGTGGCTGCTCCTGCTGGAGAGGGAAGGACTGCCGCCGATCAGCGAGATCGCTGCACAGTGGCATGGCCTGGCCGGGGATCGCATCAACCCGCGCACGAACATGCGCGCACGCGAGGCGAGCTTCAGGGGTCTGGTGCTCCGCAGCATCGACGGGAACACCGAGCGCCGGGTGACGTTGCCATCCGGAACGCGCGCCGCATTCCCGATGTGGGCGCCGGATGGAAAGCGAGTCGCGTTCGTGAACCTTTCGCCTGATGGCGGCACCCTCTGGATGGCGGACGTCGCGAGCGGACGCGCCAGGCAGCTCGCAGCCGTGCGGCTCAATGGCACGACGGGCGCGCCATGCACGTGGATCGGCATGACTCCGCAGATGCTCTGCAAGACGGTCGTCGCGGCGAGGGGTGCGGCACCACGCGCCTCCGAGGTTCCCGCCGGCCCAATTGTGCAGGAGAGTGAAGGGCGCGCCGCGCCGAATCGGACGTACCAGGATCTGCTCGCCAGCCCCCACGATGAGAAACTGTTCGACTACTTCTACACGAGCCGTCTCGCCATCGTGTCCGGCGACGGTGGCGTGGCACCGATTGGCGTCCCCGCCATTTATCAGACCGCGCGCCCTTCTCCGGACGGCCGCTACATACTCGCCGAGCTCGTGCGGACGCCATACTCGTACGTCGTGCCGATGGGACGTTTCCCGGTGCGGATGCAGGTGCTCGACATGCGCGGCGCCGTGGTTCGGACGATCCATGACCGGGCGCTTCAGGAAGAAATCCCCGCGTCATTCGACGCGGTGGAGGTTGGACCTCGCGACATTGCGTGGCGCGCCGATGCGCCGGCCACTCTCGTGTGGTCCGAAGCGCTGGACGGTGGCGACCCGGCCGTGAAGCGCGACATGCGCGACCGCGTCCAGATGCTGGACGCGCCTTTCACGGGGGCGGCCACGACGCTCGTGTCGACCGCAACGCGCATTTTCAACATCACGTGGGGACGGAACGATCTCGCGGTCCTGACCGAGGGATGGTCGAAAAACCGTCGCGCGAAGACATGGGTGGTGAATCCCTCGCGCCCCGGCGAGGCGCGCCTGCTCTGGGATCGCTCGAGCGAAGACCGCTACAACGATCCCGGCCGCCTGCTCGTGACCCCGGATGCGCGTGGCATGCCGGTGCTGCTGACCACCGCCGACGGCAAGCACGCCTACGCTGCCGGAGCCGGTGCGTCGAGCGACGGCGATCGTCCCTTCCTCGACCGGCTCGACCTTGCCTCGGGAAAGTCCGAACGGCTGTGGCGCTCCGAAGCGCCCTATTACGAAGAGATCATTGCGGTGCTTGATCCAGCGGCCGCACGCGCGCTCACGCGCCGTGAAAGCATGCAGGAAGCACCCAACTACTTCCTGCGCAATTTCCCGGCGAAGTCGCTCGCACAACTGACACATATGAAGGATCCGGCTCCCGAGTTTGCGGGGGTCACGTCACAACTCGTCACCTACACACGAGACGACGGCGTGCAGCTCTCCGCGACGCTGTACCTGCCTGCGGGCTACAAACCCGAGCAGGGCAGGCTGCCGTTTTTCTTCTGGGCGTACCCGCGCGAGTTCCGCACGCGAGACGCGGCGGCACAGGT
>JBKJKH010000002.1:0-2825 GCA_046597595.1 Gemmatimonadaceae bacterium | reverse complement strand
CATGTCGCCTGGCCACCAGTTCCAACGACCCGCGAGGCACAGGACCGCCGGCCCCAGCGCCAGCCGAAGAATGGTAACGTCGAGCAACACAGCGATCGCGAGTGCGAAGCCCAGGATCTTCATGAGCACGAATTCGCCCATCATGAAGGCGGCGAAGACGACCGTCATCACGAGCGCCGCGCTGGTGATGACCCCCCCAGTCCGCGCAATTCCCTCCACCACCGAGTCTCTCTCGCTCTCACCTCGCCGCCGCGCCTCGGCGACCCGCGAAACGAGAAACACTTCGTAATCCATGCTCAGGCCGAACACCGTGCAGAACACGAGCAGCGGAATTGCCGGGAAGATTGCATCCAGAGGCGCTGCCAACCCCACCAACCGCGCACCGTAGCCGTCCTGAAAAACAAGCACGACCGCACCAAACGCTGCCGCCACCGAGAGCAGGTTCAGTGCGATTGCCTTCAGCGGAATCAGCACCGATCGAAAGCCGATGAGCAGGGCGACAAACGTGCCTGACAACACGAGACCGACAACCAACGGCGTCGAGCGAGCGATCGTCTCCCCATAGTCCACATTGAACGCGGGCAGCCCGCCTACCATCACCTGCGTTCCCGCGAGGCCGGTCAACTCCGAGGCGGGCCTCTGACGAAGATGTCGCACGATGGCCATCGCGCCGATGACTCCTGCGCCCTCCGCGGGAATCACTTCGATCAACGCGAATCGCCGGTCCGCGCTGACGAATCCCCTGCCGAGCGCCGGTGGGGCATTCGACAGTGCCCATGGGGAATACGTACCACCAAGGATTGCCGGGAGCGACCGCACACGCGCGACCGCGCTGTTCGCGCGCAGAGTTGACGTGAGTTGCGCGACTGCGTTCCATCCGGGCTCCGAATATGCCGAAACACCGGGGGGCATCTCAACGATGACGCGAACACCCTGTACGATACCACTGCGATGCATTGCCTCGAGGGCGCGCAGTCCGCGCGCGGACTCGATGGACGCGGGCAGCCAATCACCGCTCGGCGTTCCTGCCTTGAGGCTGCGCCACTGCCATGCGAGCAGTGCGACTGGGGTGCCGGCAAGGAGCAGTACGAGCAACGGCCGCCTCACGACGGCACGGCTCCACCGGGCCCACGCGCCGATAGCAGTTGCTGTCTCGCGTACCCTGCCGACTTCAATCCGTTGGCCCACCGCAGCGAGCAACGCGGGTAGCAGAGTCGTCGCGAGGAGAGCAGAAACCGTAGTGACGATGGCGCCACCGATTGCGATGGAGCGCAAGTCCGTTACCGGTACGAACAGCAGCGCGAGAAAACCCACGAGCACGGCGGCGGCAGACAACGCTATGCTATGTCCAGCGTGTTTCGCTGCTTCGACTGCGGCTTCCGGGCACGCCAGCCCGCGCAACCGAGCCTCCCTGAAGCGACTTACCAGAAGCAGTGCATAATCGATCCCCAGCCCAAGTCCGAGCATCGTGACCACGTTCAACACAAGGATGGAAACGGGAGTCACACGCGCGACCAGCGACACAACCCCCATGGCCATGGCGATCGATAGTGCACCGCTGGCGACTGGAATGCAGGCAGCACCGACTGCGCCGAACGCCACTACGAGCAACACCATCGTCAACGGCAGCACGCGACGCTCAGCGCGGCCTGCGTCGTCGGCGCTGACGCGACGCAGGTCCACGGTCAGTGGCAATTCGCCTGTCCACAGGAGTGCCACGTTGGGGAAACGCGCGTGCAGCACGGCTGCCTGGCGCGCCGTTGCAGCGCGCAGCACGGGGAGCTCGGCATCAGGCCGCGCGCCGGTCTCGCGCAATCCCACGACGATGAACGTGCTGCCTTCGACACCGACGAGGATGTCGTCGCTCGCATCGAGTGCCGAGAAAGTTCCGGACACCACGCGCAGTGCTCGCAACTCACTCACAATGCCTGCGAGCGCTGCACGACCCACGGCGGTCGAAGGTTCCGGCACGCCGCGAACGACCAACACCGCGTATCGCGCAAAGGGCGACGAGAAATGCGACGTCATCAGCGCGGCGACGCGCGCGGACTCGCTGCCCGGTACGCGCGTGCCGGTTTCGAGGCGATCCTCCGCTCCGCGCGCGAGCGGGATCAATGCCGCGGCTGCTACGAGCCAGATGCCCACGACAACGCGCCGCCGGCGCACTATGAGGGATGGCAGGGCGCGCAGGAACTCCATCAAACGAGCGCCGTCTCGAGCTGAGTGGGAATCCGTGAGAGGGGCTCGGGATCCGCGAAGCCCGTCGGCGTCGTGACGTACGCGTGAACGCGAGTGGACTGCACGAACAGGCCACCCATTGCAGCCATCAGGGGATCACGCGCATCGAGGCCAACGGTAATGAAGGCGTGGCATCCGCCGCGAAAGCGCCGGTACGCGTCGAGCACGAGTGCCCTGAGGACAAGCGGCTCGTCGGCGCATACGTGCACTGCCGCCAATGCGGGAAGGGCTCCTCCCGGCAGGGGAAGAGGGGCGGTTCCCGCGAACGGCGCAACGAAATTGAAGGCACGACGGACCGCAGCGAGTCGCGGCGAGTAACGCACCACGCGCATCTGCTTGAACGCGGCCTGGTCCCACACGCCCATGAATCCGCGCAGCCGTCCGGAGTCGTCGAGTGCCAGGAGATAGTCGCTCACGCCGAGGCCAGGTGCCCGGGCAATAAAGGACGAAAGTGCGCCAGCATCGAGGCAGGTCGCGAGCTGGCGGTTCATTGCGTGCCTGTGCCATGTGTCCGCCATCGCAGCGAGGTCTCCAGACCGCGCCGTGCGCACGCGGATTCCGTTGACGCGTTCCGAACGATTCCAGAG
>JBKJKH010000643.1:0-3120 GCA_046597595.1 Gemmatimonadaceae bacterium | reverse complement strand
TCGTGCTCCACGCCGACGATGTCGATGCGCGGCACCATGATCTCACGCACTTCGGTCTCGCCCAGCGAGAAGACGCGATGCAGGAGCGCCTGCTGGCCGCGTGTCACCTCCGCCTCGGAGGTGACGACTTCGAGGAACTGCTCCTCGCTCGCTTCGCGCGACTCCTCGTTGGGCGAGGGTCGCGGCATCATCGACAGCAGCCTCCGGTCAACCCATTCGCCGAGGTAGACGATCGGCATCGCGAGGGTTTCAGCAACTGCCATGGCGGGTGCGAGCGCGATGGCCACGGGAGCCCCGAACGCATCGCCTGTGGCGCGCGCGGCGCCTTCCGCGGCTGCGGCCAGAAGGCCCGCGCCCAGCAACGCAAAGAGCAATGTCGAATCCAGATTATGCGGCGGTACATCCAGCAGCGCCGCCGTGCCCGCACCCGCCGCGACATACGCCAGGAAGCGCAGGAAGCTCAGCGCGCGATGCGCCCGTTCCCGCCGATCCGCAAGTGCGCCGAGCCGTGGGTCAGTCGCGATGTCATCCGGATCGATCCCGAGCAGCGCTGCATCCGCGAATGCAGCGAAGATCGCGGCAATGGCACCGGCGATGACGACGAGCAGGGGGAGCGCGCTCATGGCGCATGCCCGGCAAGTCGCCGGACCAGCCGCTCCTGGAGCATCCACATCGCCGACGCCGTACGACCGGCGCCCTCAGGGTGACGATGCCCGAGCACATGCAGGGTGCCGTGAATCACGAGCCTGATGATCTCTTCACGCACGCCGCGACCATGCTCGAGGGCGTTCCCGCGCGCGACGTCCGGCGCGATGTAGATGTCACCGATGACCCGTGCCGACGGCCCATGCCCCGCGAACCCGAACGAGAGCACATCGGTGGGCCCCTCGTGGGCGAGGTGCGTGCGATTCATCGCGGCGATGCGCCGCGTGGACACGAAGGCCACCGAGATCAAGGCGTCCTTCACCTTTTCGGCGCGGAGGACCGCCACGACTGTCGCCTTCACGCGAACGCGCGACACGGGCACGCGGACGCCATCGGTGGACACGTCCACGACGGGAGGCATCAGGCGGATGCGAACTCGGATGTGATCCCGCCCGCGGACGCGGGATACTCCACGCGATTGTGGTACATGCCGGACAGGACGCGCACAAACTCCGCCTTCACGATCTCCAGATCACGGAGCGTGATCGGCGCCGATCGGAGCTGCCCCTGGTCGACCCGTTGCTTGACGATGTGATCCACTACTTCCCGGATCCGGCGCGGCGTCGGTTCCGAGAGCACGCGCGTCGATGCCTCGACGCCATCGGCGAGCATGCAGATCGCAGTCTCGGCCGATTGCGGAACCGGCCCGGGATACGCGAAGTCCGCGGCATCACACTGTCCCTCGGTCTTCGCCTTCTCGAAGAAGTAGCTGATGGGCACGGTGCCGTGATGCTCGGTGATGAACGCGCGCACTGTGCGCGGCAAGCGGTGTTCGTCGGCGAGCGCGAGCCCGTCGCGCACGTGGTCACGAATGATGGAGGCGCTCGTCCCGGGCGTAAGCCGCTCGTGGGGATTGCGTCCCCCGCCCTGGTTCTCGGAGAAGAACTGCACCTTCGCGAGCTTGCCGATGTCATGGTAGTACGCGCCGACGCGACCCAGCAGCGCGTTCGCGCCGATCGCATTGCACCCGGCCTCGGTGAGGTTTGCAATCACCATGGTATGCGCGAACGTCCCCGGCGCTTCCATGCTCAGTCGCTGCATGAGGGGGCGATTGAGATCCGACCACTCGAGCAACTTGAGATACGTGTCGATGCCGCTGATCTCTTCCGCGACCGGGAGCAACGTCATCGCCAGCGCCACCGATATCACGGCATTCACCACGCCCCATCCGGCGCGGGTGAGCATCTCGTCGAGAGGGCGGCCGAGCATGAGGCCGCCCGCAACCGCTGCGAGCACATAGGCGCCTGCGATAATCGCGGTCGAGTACAGCGCCTGGTTCCGTCGACGGATGACGCGAACGCTCACCGCGGCAGCAACCCCGCCGACTACGCCATACAACAGCGCGTTGGTGCCATAGAAGTCACTCTGCGCGCTGACGATGAGCGCCAGGAATACCGTCGCTACCATGCTGATGCGCGGATCGAACAGCACGCTGAACAGGATGGCCGCGAAGGCCACGGGCACGAGCTCCGCGTGCGCTGCGGTGCCGGTGCGGGCAAGGATGGACGCTGCCGTGAGGACGAGCGCATAGGCGATCGCAATCACCGCCAGCGCACGGCCGGCCGCGTACAGTTCCGGCCGGAAGAGCGCGAGCACGACTCCGAGCGCGGCGATCAACAGGAAATCGAAGAGAAACCATCCGAGCAGGCGCTGCGCGGTATCCTGCCTTCCCTCACCGCTCGCAATCGCGGCGCGAAGGGCGCGCAATTTCTCGTGCTCGTCCCTTCCAACCACTTCATGCGCGCCGACGATCTTCTCGCCAGCGCGGACCGTGAACCGCTCGAGACCGATCAACGCGCGCCGCTCGGACCGGCGGGTTTCGGTAGCGGTGCGGTCGAGCACAAGGGTGGGACGGAACACGAGACCGAGCAAGCGTACCGCGAGCTGCTCCGCGACCTCGGATTCGAGATCACTGGCCAGCGTTCGCGCCCGCGCGAGCACCGTCGCAAATGACGGAATACGGTCCGGATCAACCGCGCGCTCGTCGGTGCCACGCACGATGGTGACCGGACCACTGACGTCCTGCAGCGCGTCGTTGGCAGCAGCGCCTGGCGCAACCCAGCGATCGGTGACCGAACGGACCGCGGCAAACACTGCTGCGGCGTTGGCGGGAGACGCCACGTATCGCGTCTCATCCACTGAAAGGCGCAGGCCGTTGGCGGCCGCAGCGCGCGCAATTGAGGCTTCGCGCTCCGGGCCGGTCAGCCCCGATCCGGCTGTCGAGAGCACGCGCTCGAGCCGTGAGAGATGCGCGCGGGACGAATCTGCGGCCTGCGTGACGTGCCGGAAGACCGGCGTGATTGCTGCCGCGGCATCATCCCGCTCGCGCGTCAGCTCGTCCGCAGACTTCCGCACCGGGAACCCGAATGGTGCGATGACATTGTCAGGCGCGACTGCGCCGACCTCGAGAAGCGG
>JBKJKH010000565.1:0-2700 GCA_046597595.1 Gemmatimonadaceae bacterium | reverse complement strand
TGTCCCGGTCCTCCTCGAGGAGGGCCAGGATGTCGGGCGCGAGGAGCAGCCCGATGGGTCGCTTCTCCGAGGAGTGGTCGGCCATCGCTGGGGCAGGAAAGAGCGCGCAAGTTAGGCCGCGCGTTCAGGGGCTACAAGCATCCGTGCTCCGCCGCGACGAGAAGCGGCGTCTTGCTGGCTCGCGTGCGCGGCGAGCGATACATTCGTGTTGCGTCAATCACTCCGAGGAACTCAATGCGGCATGCCCTGCTCTACTCCGGAAACTTCGAGAACAACTTCACCACGCTCAAGACAGGCTCAACGAGCTTTACCGGTTCCGATGGCGCTGAACACCCGTTGACGTGGCCGAACGACGCCGATGGTGTCCGCATCAGCTTCATGGAGAAGGCCGGGAAGCACTTCGTTGCAGTGCGGGTTCAGCAGGGGGCCGATGATATCATTTTGGAGCGCGCCCTCCTCCTCGAGGCCTCCCGGCATCTGGGCGGTGGCAAGCGCTTTGGTCCAGAGCCGATCATGATCAATGACGACATGGCGAAGCTGATCCTCGAGGATGCGATCGATCGCAACGATTCGCAGCGCGCGGAGCTGGGAAAGATCAGGCTGCGCCTCAGCAGCAGCCAGCCGAAGTAGGCTCTTCGCTAGACGCCGAAAACCCGAAAGCCGCTCGCCCGCGCGGCCAGGCCGAGCGCGGCGTCGTGGGTGGCAACGACCAGCTCCTGCCCCGGCCGTGTCTCGCGCCACATCTCCGCGGTTGCGAGGTGGAGGGCATCCAGCGTCCCGAGCGGCGCGGGCATCGGCTGCGACGCGCGGCGCAGCACGGCGCGCGTCAGGTCAACCGCTTGAAGCGATTCCATGACGCGAAAGACCGCTTCACGCCGAACGGCCATCTCTTCCACGGAGAGATGGCCGTTCGTGCGAAGCCGGTCGATGGTCCGCAGGCACTCCACTTCCGCCAGCTCGCTGGTCACGCCGGTCACGATGGTTGGCCACTCGGCCAGTTGCGCAGGCTGGCCGAGGATCACGCGCAGGATGACGGATGAATCGATATAGGCGAGCATCAGTCCCGCGCGCGATCCTCGAGCAGCAATGCCACCGCGTCCACCGGGAGGTTGAGTGGCGGAGGGAGCGGCACGTCGCGGAGCGAGCGGTAACGACCGGTGGGTTCGCGCACTGCGAGCGGACCGGCAGCGGCCCAGGGTACGACGCGGGCGATGGGCTGCTCCCGATCGTAGATCGTGAGCTCATGCCCCTTCCGCACCGTCCGGAGGTATTCACTCAACTTCGCCTTGAACTCCGCCACGCGAATCTTCTTCATGGTCATATGATGGTCACAAGTGACCTTCCATGTCAAGTGAGGCTTTCGCGACAGCGGCGCGTCGGGGCGAAAACTGGCCGCGCACGGGCAATTCTCCTACATTCGCTCCGGCACATGACCTCCTACCAAGGCTCGGCATGAGCGCAGACCTGCGCGAACGGCTCCAGAGCACCCTTGGTGGCGCGTACATCCTCGAGCGCGAGCTGGGCGGCGGCGGGATGTCCCGCGTATTCGTGGCCGAGGAGAAGAGCCTCGGCCGCAAGGTCGTGGTGAAGGTGCTCTCGCCGGAGCTGACGGCGGGTCTCTCCATCGAGCGCTTCAAGCGCGAGATACAGGTCGCCGCAAAGCTCCAGCAGGCGAACATCGTTCCCGTGCTGACGGCCGGGGAAACGGATGGGATGCCCTACTATACGATGCCGATGGTAGAAGGGCTGTCGCTGCGCGGGCGCCTGGCGACGATCGGCCCGCTCCCCATCGGTGAGGCGGTCGGCATCCTCAAGGACGTCTCGAAGGCGCTGGCGTATGCGCATGCGCACGGCGTCGTACACCGGGACATCAAGCCGGACAACGTGCTGCTCTCGGGCGGGACAGCGGTCGTCACCGACTTCGGCATCGCGAAGGCGATCAGCGCGTCGCGGGCGCAGGCGCGTGAGGAGGGACGGACGTCGTCGGGCGCGCTGACGGAGGTCGGCACGTCGTTAGGCACGCCGGCCTACATGGCGCCGGAGCAGGCGGCCGGCGACCCCTCGACCGATCATCGCGCCGACCTGTATGCGCTCGGCATCATGGCATACGAGATGCTTGCGGGGCGGACGCCATTTCATGGAATGCCGCCCCACAAGCTGCTCGCTGCGCAGATGGCCGAGACGCCGCGTCCGATCTCTGAGCTGCGACCGGACATCCCGCACCCGCTTGCCGAGCTGGTAAGCGCACTGCTCGCGAAGGATCCCGAGCGCCGCCCGGCCAGCGCCGCCGATGTCGTCCGCGTGCTCGACGCGGTCACGAGCAGCGGCAGCGATGCGTTTGCGACGACACCCGTCCTTCTCGGCCCCCGGGTCTCGCTCTGGAAGGCGCTCGCCCTGTACGCAGCCGCATGCGTGATCGTGCCAATCGTGGCGCGCGCGGCAGTCATCGCCGTCGGACTCCCGAGCTGGGTTTTTCCGGGCTCCATCATCGTGATGGCGCTCGGGCTGCCGGTGATTCTCTTCACGCACTTCGTACAGGGGGTGGCCCGCCGCGCGCTGACCGTCACACCGACGTTGACTCCTGGTGGAACGCCATGGTGGCAACGGTGCCCTGCATCGGCGTTCCACCAGGCGTCAACGTCGGTGTGACGGTCAGCGCGCGGCGCGCCACCCCCTGTACGAAGTGCGTGAAGAGAATCA
>JBKJKH010000377.1:0-4998 GCA_046597595.1 Gemmatimonadaceae bacterium | reverse complement strand
GACCTTCGCCGTCTCGACAACCTCATGAACCTCATCGGCGAACTCGTGATTGCACGAGGCCGACTGACCCAGCTGTCCGATGGAATCGGCGACGCGGCGCTCGAAGAATCCGTTGGGCATGCCTCGCGCCTGATCTCGCAGCTCCAGGAAGAGATCATGACCAGCCGGATGGTCCCGGTCTGGCAGGTATTCGACCGGTTTCCGCGGCTGGTGCGTGATGCCGCACGCTCACTCAACAAACAGGTCGACTTCGCCGTTGAAGGGAAGGAGATCGAGTTGGACCGGTCGATGCTGGACGAGATCGGAGACCCCGTCGTCCACTTGCTCCGGAACGCCGTGGACCACGGGTTCGAGCTTCCTGCGGATCGCGTCGCTGCAGGCAAAAATCCCACCGGCAGGCTCCGGTTGGCCGCGCTGCGGGATCGTTCGTCGGTTGTGATCCGCGTGACAGATGATGGACGTGGCATTGACCGGGAGCGGGTTCTCCGCCGCGCAAAGGAACTGGGATTGGTGGAGGCCACGCGGACGGACCTAACCGACGATGAACTGGTGAGATTCATCTCGCGCTCCGGCTTCTCGACGGCCGAGAAGGTCACCGATATTTCTGGTCGCGGGGTGGGGATTGATGCGGTGCAGGCACGTGTGCGGGCGCTTGGCGGGTCACTCGAAGTGAAAAGTATTCCGGGAAAAGGGACGACGGTCACAGCGCGTTTGCCGGTGACTCTCGCTATCGTGCGGGCTCTCCTGACGCGCGTGCACGACGAGACGTACGCGCTGCCAATGACCCATGTGAGCGAAACGGTGGATCTCGAGCCCGGCCTCGTGCGCACGGTGCGCGGGCGCGAGGTGCTGGTGCTCCGGGACGAAGTGGTGCCGCTGGTACATCTGCGTGACCGGGTAGGACTGCCCCGCGCAGAGGGACGAAGGCAAGTTGTGGTCGTAGAGATGCTCGAGCGCCGCGCGGGGCTGGTGGTGGACGAGCTGACGGGGCAGCAGGAAATCGTGGTAAAGCAGTTCGACGCCGTCCGGGATGGGCTGCCGCTGTTCAGCGGTGCGACGATTCTGGGCGATGGCGAGCCGGCGCTGATTCTCGACGTGGGGAGCCTGCTCTAGGCAGGCTGCCCGACTCCTCTCTGGAGCCAGGAATGGACGACCTTCGATCACTCAGGCCAGACCAGCTGGACGCATTGCGCGAGGTAGCGAACATCGGCGCCGGGCACGCGGCGACGGCGCTCTCGCAGATGACCGGCAACACCATCATGATCAGCGTTCCGACGATCAACGTCGCGGCGCTCGAGGAGGTGCCGCCGCAGATCTCCGCGCCCGAGGAACCGGTGGCGGCGGTGCTCATGAACATGATGGGTGACCTCACCGGCAAGACGCTCCTGGTCTTCCCCAAGCAGACCGCCAAGCGCCTCGCCGAGTTGATGCTTCGCCGGCCGCTCGGCGATCCCGAGGGCGAGCTGTCGGAACTGGAGCAATCGGCCATCAAGGAGGCGGGCAACATCCTCAGCGGGGCGTACATGAACGCCCTCTCCGACTTCATGGGGCTCATGCTCCTGAATTCGCCGCCCAGCCTGGCGATCGACATGTCCGCAGCGGTGCTGACGACGGCCTATCTCCAGTTCGGTTCGGACCGGGACTACGTCTTCTGCGTCGAAAGCGAGTTTTACATGAAGGACGTGGATGAGCATCTCCGCGGCTTCTTCCTGCTCCTGCCCGACCTGGCGTCGTTGCAGGTGATACTCAAGTCCATGCGGATGAGCTGAAGGGGGACTGGCCAGGGCGACGGCAACGGGTATCGACACAACGGGTATCGAACCTCGCCAGAAGCCCTGCCGCGCCCCATCTTTAGAGCCGATGTCCCGCGCCCTCACTTCTCAGCGTGATCGCGAGGTCCTGCGCTCCTTTTCGCGCCGGATCGACCCGTCAGACGCCGGTGCACATAACAACCTCGGCGTCCTGTTTTACAACAAGGGACTGTACGAGGAGGCCGTAGGCGCGTTCACGCGCGCCCTCGAGCTCGACGCGAAGATGCAGGTCGCCCAGCGCAACCTCGAAATCGCGTACTTCAATACCGGGTACTACGACCGTCGTGTCGCGGAGCTGCGCGAACGCCTTCGTTCCCGCGCGGATGATCGCGAGGCGCGCTGGGAGCTGGGCCGCTGTTACGCGTTGCTCGGCCAGGTCGCGGATGCCATTGGCGAGTTCAACGCGCTGCTGCAGCATTACCCCGATGACCTCGGCGCGCTCGTCCAGCTGGGGCTCGCCGAAAAAGTCAGCGGTGACCTCGAGGATGCGCAGCGCTGGTTCGAGAAGGCGCTGGCGTTGGACCCCGACAGCTCGCTCGTGCACTTCTACATCGGCGAAGTGCTGTACAACCGGGGCATCGCGGAGCAGGCGATTACGGAACTGCGCCGGGCCATCGAGCTGAATCCGGAAAATCCGGATGCGCACTATCTCCTCGGCTTCGTGCTCGGCGACCTCGGACATCATGAGGAAGCGCGCTCGGCAACCAAGCGCGCGATTCAGCTGAACCCGACGCTGTCACGCGTACAGGCGAACCTCTCACTCGACCAGTACGACCCGAGGAAGTACGAGGCGCTGCTTCCTGGTCGCCAGGAGCGGAAGTCGCAGGCGATGATGGCCATCTCGGAGGAAGGACAGCTCGCGCACTTCAACCTTGGCCTCGCATTCCGGCAGAAGGGCTTTCTCGCCGAAGCGTTGCGCGAGTACCGCATCGCCCTGGATCGCGGCGAAGAACGCACCCTGGTGCTCCAGGCGATGGCAGAAGTGCATCTCCTCAAGAAGGACGTTGCGTCGGCGGTCGAGTTGTACGATCGCCTGCTGCAGGATGCGCCGGACAGTCCCAAGCTCTGGAATGAGCGCGGCGTCGCGCTGCATCAGGACGGGCGCTTTGCCGAAGCAACGGACAGTTACCAGCGCGCCATCGAAGCCGATAGCCGGTACGCGATCGCCCACAATAATCTTGGCGTCGCGCGATATCACGCGAACGATCCGGAAGGCGCAATCGAAGCCTTCCGGCTCGCGCTGGAATGCCAGTCGTCCTTCGTCAAGGCGCGGCTCAACCTCGCGTTGCTGCTCTTCAAGAACAAGCGCCTGCAACTCGCGCTCGAAGCCTTCCGGCAAGTCCTCGCGGTCGAGCCGGAGAATCCGGTTTCGTGGAACGGCATTGGTCTGGTGCTTGGTGAGCTTCGCAAGTTCGAGGACGCGCGCAATGCGTTTGCCCGTGCGATCCAGGCGCGTCCGGCGTTTGCCGAGGCCCATTACAACCTCAGCTTCGCGCTCTCCAATCTCGGTGACTTCGAAGGGGCGCTGCGCGAGACAAAGCGCGCGCTCGAACTGGATCCCTATTACGTGGCGCAGAAGTTCGATCTCGCGATCGACCTGCAGTACGAAGATCCTGATCTCTCGATCGTTCCGGATCTCGGGGGAGAGCGCCGCACCGATACGCATGTCGAAGAGTTCTCGTTCGATCCGCGTCTGCTCGATCAACTGTTCACCGAACTGACACCAGCCGCTGCGGCGCCGGAGAAAAGTCTCGACGCGAAGCGGCCGTACGCGATGGCGTCGGACTACCTCAGCAAGCGCATGTACGAGCGCGCCATGGCGGAGGCCAGCCGCGCCATGGCGCGTGGCGGTGACCGCGCGGAGGGCATGACGTTGCTCGGCGACGTCTTTGCGAGGCAGGGACTGCACGGCGAGGCGCTGGAGCGCTATCGAGGCGGGCGACAGGCGAATGCGGCCCACTTTCCCGCGCTCGCAGGCGAGGCGCGCGCGCTTCTCGCACTCGGCCGCGCCGACGAGGCGCAGCCCGTCGTGGAAGAGTTGCTCGCGGGGACACCCGACAGCGTGGACGCCCTGCTGCTCGCCGCGGGAGCGCGGGCCGAGACGGGTGATCCGGCAGGTGCGCTCGATGCGCTGACCCACGCGCGCAAGCTCGCGCCGACGCGCGCCGATGTCGCCCAGAAAACGGGAGACGTGGCGCGTTCGCTTGGCGACATGGACAGCGCGATTACGTCGTATAAACACGCCATCACCCTCGATCCGGCATTCGGCGCGGTGCGCCTCGAGTTGGCGCGTTTGCTGTCCGCGCGCGGGGATGAACGCGAGGCGGAGAATCAACTGCATGCCGCGCTCGATGCCGTGCCCACGTACGCGGAGGCGACGCGCGAACTGGCCTCCTTGCGGAGGCGGACCGGCCGGCTCGCAGAAGCGCTCGATCTCCTCGTGGACCTGCTGCGCCGCGATCCCTACAATCTCGAGTCACTCCTGGCACTCGGCGAGACGCTCGTGGATGATGGCCGTCGTACAGACGCCGCCGTCGCGTTCCAGCGCATTGTGCGCTTTGATCCAGACCATGCGGGGGCGATCTACTACGACGGCGTGCTCCTGGCGCAGCAACACCGGTATCGGGACGCCATCGAGCGGTGGCAGAAAGTGATCGACATCGAACCCGCAGGGGAGTATGCGCGCCGTGCACGTCGCGATGCGCGCACCGCGATGGATCTCCAGCACATCTTCGGCACGCGCGAGGATGCGTCGCGGAAGAGCGGCGCCGTGCCGGTGGTGAAGGCAGAGCGGCCGCGCACGCAGGCGCCGCTGGCCGAAGCGAGGAGTGCCTGATGGCGATCGAGGGACCGCTTCGCGAACTCGGCATCCATGACGTGTTTCAGCTGCTCGACCTCAGCCGGAAGACCGGCGCCCTGCGCGTCACGAGTGAGCTGCGCGACAATGAGGGCACGGTCCACTTCGATAGTGGCAAGGTCGTCTACGCGAGCATCCGGAGCAATCCACACCCGTTAGGTGCGATGCTCGTGCGCACGGGGAAGGTGACCGAGGCGGACCTCGATCGTGCGCTGTCGCTGCAGGCCCAGCGGCAGGATGGTCGCCGCTTCGGGCAGATCCTCGTCGAGATGGGCGTCATCACCGTTCGCGAACTGGAGCGGCAGGTACGGCTGCAGGTCGAGGCGGTCA
>JBKJKH010000329.1:0-3758 GCA_046597595.1 Gemmatimonadaceae bacterium | reverse complement strand
GGATGACGTCAGGAATCTTCGGAGGCGCGACGAGCACCTGGAACCCCTTCGGCGGCGTGGGGGCCGCGACGACCTCCTTGGGCGGAGGGGGCTTCTCGGGCTCGGGCTCGGGCTCCTTGGGCTTTGGCGCTTCGACGAACTTCACATTCTCGACTTTCGTCTTTTCGACAATACCCGTCGCTCGCGCCGTTGCATACACGGCCGCGACAATCATGATGGAGTGAAGGACGACACTCATGATCATGCCGCCGGTCGAGCGTTCCTTTTTCGGCTTTGACTCGAGCAGATTGTTGAACATTCAATCCCACTCTGTAGCGGAGTATCGGCGTAGGCGCCGATGCCACTGGTTCTGGACGAGCGGAAGCTACCAGCGACGTGTGGCGGCGGAATGGCGGAAAGATTAAGAAACGGTGAATTGCGAGCGGACGGCCGGGCCAGCTCAGACCGTCGGATGCGGCGACGCGTGAAAGGGCAGTGTCACCGTGAAGGTGCTTCCGCGACCGAGGCGTGACTGCACCGCGAGCGATCCACCATGCGCCTGCGCGATCCACTGGCTGATCGCGAGTCCGAGGCCGAATCCGCCTCTCGCGGTGTCGCCCGCTCCGCGACGTGAGCGCGCGCGATCCGCCCGCCAGAAACGCTCGAACACGAAGGGCAGGTCTACCGCAGCAATGCCGAGTCCGGTATCGCGGACCGAGAAAGTAATTGCGTCGAGCCGCCGGCTGAGGCTCAACTCGACCTTGCCTCCCCGCGGCGTGTACTTGATCGCGTTCGTGACAAGGTTGAGGAATAACTGGCGCAGGCGCTCCCCATCGCCCGAGACGGTGACGGGTTCGGCCACGGCGAGCGAAACCTCCAGTCCCGCGCTCTCGCCGAGAATCGTGGCCGTTTCAAAGACGTCGTGCACGAGGGGCTCAAGTTCGATCGGCTCGCGATGCAAGTCGAATCGCCCTTCGTCAAATCGGGCCAGGGTCAGGAGGCTGTCGACGAGATCGCTCATGCGCGCCGTTTCCTGAAGCGCTTCCTCGAGCGCCACCATGCGCTCGTGGGGTGTTGTCGTATGACCCATCGCGCGCTCCACGTCCGCGCGCAGGACCGTCAGCGGTGTCTTGAGCTCGTGGCTCGCGTCTGCCGTAAAGCGACGCAACGCGCCGAACGATGTCTCGAGCCGGCCGATCATTGCGTTCAGCGTGACCGCGAGCCGTGCGAGTTCATCGTTGTGCTCCTCCACTGGGAGCCGGCGGTGCAGGCTGCGCCCATCGCTGATGGCGGCGACGTCATCCATGATGCGGTCAACGGGGCTCAGGGCGCGACCGGCGATGACGTACGCCGCGATCAGCGATACGATGAAGATGACGGGTGCGACGAGCAGCATCGTCGACATCATTTCGATCGGTGCGGCCGCGGCGCGCTCAGTGGGCGCGCCGGCTACAACGCGCGACACGTCGATTTCGGGCGTCGTGTCAAAGCGCGCCCGGATCAACACCTGTTCCTGATCCAGGTTGACCTGCCGCCCCTCGGCTTCATTGCTGAGCGTCAGCGACGCCTGGTAGAGGAGCGCGAAGTCGTCTGCCGAGAGGCGGCGCACTTCCTGGGAGGCGAACACGGTCCGGCCCGAGTCGCTGAGCACGAGGAGGTAGTCGGGCACTCCCTCGAGCACTTGCCTGATGCGTGGAGAGACCACGCGCCGGGCGATTGAGTCCTGCGGCGTAGCGCCCGCCGACGTGTCACGGACGGCTGGCTCCGGCACGTCCCGCAGCTGCCGCACCACGCGCAAGGCCACGTCGGCTTCCGTAAAGACCTGTTGCCCGAGGTCGCGAAACGCGCTCGCCCGCCGCGCGGCATACAAGGTTCCGCCCAGCGCGAGCATGGAGCCGAGGAGGGCGGCCGCGTAGGTCGCAGTCAGGCTGGTTCTTACCGATGCCATAGTGAGCGCGACGAGTGACTGACACGAGTGAGACCGGAGTGACTGACACGAGTCAGACGAGTCACTCGTGCTCACTCGTGTCGGTCACTCGTCTATCCCTTGACGACGTATCCTACGCCGCGCGACGTGTGGATGAGTTTCTCCTCGCGTCCGGCATCAACCTTCTTCCGCAGGTGGTTGATCACCACATCCACGATGTTCGTCCCGGGATCGAAGTGATAGCCCCACGCGTATTCGGTAATGAGCGTCCGGCTCATCACGCGGCCCGCGTGGCGCATCAGGTATTCAAGGACGGTGTACTCCTTGGGCGTCAGCTCGATGGCGACGCCCGCGCGAGTGACCTCCCGCGTGTCCTGGTCCAGCTCCAGGTCGGCGACGCGCAGCTTTGGTGACGCGAGCGAGCGTGGGCGACGCGCGAGTGCCTCGACGCGCGCGAGCAGTTCTTCGAAGGCGAACGGCTTCGTGACATAGTCATCGGCACCCGCGCGCAGCGTGCGCACCTTCGTGTCCACGGCATCCTGCGCCGTGAGCACGAGGACAGGCCGCTCGAATCCGCGCGCCCGCAGGGAATGCAGCACATCCATCCCCGACTTCCCCGGCAGGCGCATGTCGAGGATCACGAGATCATAGCGCTCGGCGCTGGCGAGCCGCTCCCCTTCCTCGCCATTGGCGACGAGATCGACGCCCCAGCGTTGCTCCTCGAGGCCGCGCTTGACGAATTGCCCGACCGTGGGGTCGTCCTCGATCACGAGGACTTTCATCAGGTCTGGCCGACGACTTCACTGCCCCGCGGACGGTTGAACCCGTATTCGCGGATCTTGCGATACAGCGTCTTCGACGAGATGCCCAGCACATTCGCCGCCTGGCCCTGATGCCAGTTGGCGTGCGCGAGCACCATCTCGATATGCCGGCGTTCGAGATCCGCGAGCGAACTCGGGATCTCGCGCGCCTCCTGCCCCGCGCTCGATGCCAGGCGCTGGAGTGGAAGGTCGGACGCGTCGATGCCGCCGCCATGGGCAAGCAGCACGGCGCGCTCGATCACATTGCGCAGTTCGCGCACATTCCCCGGCCAGTGGTACCGCGTCATTGCGTCGACAGCCGCCTCGGTGCAGATGGGCGGCGTGGCTCCACCGAACTGCCGCAGGAAGAACTCCGCCAGCACCGGCACGTCCACAACGCGATCGCGCAGCGGTGGCAACTCGAGGCTGATGGTGTTGATGCGATAATACAGCTCCGCCCTGAAGCGCTGCTCCTCGACGAGTTTAGGCAAGTCGCGATTGCTCGCGGCCAGCACCCGCACGTTCACCTCGACCTTCTGCGTGCCGCCGACCCTGAAGAAGCTGCCCTGCTCCAGGGCCCGCAGCAGTTTGGCCTGGACTTTGGGCTCCAGCTCCGCGACTTCGTCGAGGAACAGGGTTCCGCCCGCGGCGAGCTCGAACAGGCCCGCCTTCCGCATTTCGGCGCCGCGGAATGCGCCTTTCTCGTGGCCGAACAACTCGCTTTCGATGAGGTTTTCCGGGATCGCCGCGCAGCTGACGTCGACGAGCATCCCGGGACGGCCGGACAGGCGATGGATCGCGCGCGCAATGAGCTCCTTGCCCGTGCCTGACTCGCCCGTGATGAGCACCGGTGAATCCGAGCGCGCCACACGCTCGACCATCGTGAGGACGGCCTGCATCGGCGCGTGCTGCGTCCGGATTTCCGGCGTCGCCGTCAAGCGGGTGAGGCGGCTCTGGAGCAGTGCGTTCTCGCGCGAGAGCTGGCGCTTTTCCCAGGCGCGGCGCACGAGCGCGTCGATCTCCGCCATGCGATAGGGCTTCGACAGATAGTC
>JBKJKH010000504.1:0-5133 GCA_046597595.1 Gemmatimonadaceae bacterium | reverse complement strand
TCAGGATGCCGTGCCGATGACCCTCGGCCAGGAGTTCGCGGCATTCGCGCACACGATTCTCGAGGATATCGACCGGCTGGGTGAGGCGCAGCTGCTGATCCGCGAGATCAACATGGGGGCGACCGCGATCGGCACCGGAATCACGGCCCCCAAGGGGTATTGCGACATCGTGCGCGAACACCTGAGTGCGATCAGCGGCGTGAAGCTGATCACCGCGCCCGATCTCGTCGAAGCAACCGCCGATACCGGTTCTTTCGTGCAGCTCTCGGGGGTGCTCAAGCGGTGCGCCGTAAAGCTCTCGAAGGTGTGCAACGACCTGCGTCTTCTCAGCTCTGGTCCGCGTGCGGGGTTCGGGGAGATCAATCTTCCGGCGATGCAGCCTGGGTCGTCGATCATGCCGGGGAAGGTGAACCCGGTGATTCCCGAAGTGGTCAATCAGGTGTGTTTCGACATCATCGGGGGCGATGTCACTGTCACGATGGCAGCGGAGGCTGGCCAGCTCCAGCTGAACGTGTTCGAACCGATCATCGCCTTCCGGCTGCTGCGCGGGATGGAGATGCTGCGCAATGCGTGCGTGGTCCTGCGGGACCGGTGTATTGTTGGAATCACGGCCAACCCGGACCGCATGCGGTGGTTCGTCGAGCACTCCATCGGTGTCGTCACCGCACTGTTGCCGGTGCTCGGCTACGA
Source organism: Gemmatimonadaceae bacterium (assembly GCA_046597595.1). GTDB lineage: Bacteria > Gemmatimonadota > Gemmatimonadetes > Gemmatimonadales > Gemmatimonadaceae > JBKJKH01. The sequence goes on along the minus strand of JBKJKH010000504.1, from coordinate 4,443 downwards.
GAAGTCGACAGAAGTGGCGAAGGAAGCACTCGAGACGGGGAAGAGCGTCTATGACGTCGTCATCGCGCATGGGTTGATGACGCGTGAAGAGCTGGACCGGGTGCTGGATCCGGCCGCCATGACCGTCAGTCGCTGACCCGCCTGCGAGACTGAATGTCCCCGCGACGTCGCAAGCGACTCGATCCCTCCGTTTTCAACCTTCCTGCGGACGCCATCCGTGCGGGTGAGTTCTCGGACCCGGCGTCGCTCGGCGCGCGCGGACTGCTGCAGAAGTTGGAGACTCCACCGGAGGTGATCCTCCAGGTGGCAGCGGAGCATCCCGGTGTCGTGTCCGGAGTGGACGAGGCACTGGCGGTGCTCAAGCTCTGCGCCGAGGAGTGGGCGGATCTCACCGTGCACGCGCTGTTTGATGGTGACCATGTGGAACCGTGGGAGACGGTGCTGACGATCGCCGGCCCGTATCCCGCATTCGCTCATCTCGAGAAGCTCGTTCAGGGCGTGCTCGCGCGGCGCACGCGGGTGAGCACTGGGGCGAGTGCCCTCGTCGAGGCCGCCGGGACGAAGCCCGTACTCCTGTTTCCCGGCCGCCACGATCATCTACTGATGCAGCACGGAGACCTCATCGCCGCGCAATCGGGAGGGGTCCTGCTGCTGTGGAGTGACCGTCCCCCGGCGCTGCGTGCGGTGGTCCCTGCGCTGGCGCTGGTGCCGCACTCATTCATTGCGGCGATGGGCGGCGACACCACTGAGGCGGCGTTGGCATTCACGGAAGCGGCGCGCCCGAAGCTCTCGCTGGTGGTGCCGGTGGACTTTCAGAACGACGCTGTCGGTACGAGCGTGCAGGTTGCGCAGGCACTCGAGGGACGGCTCTGGGGTGTCTGGCTGGGCACTCCCGACCACCTGGTGGACAAGTCCATCATTCCGGTCATGGGCACCTTTCCTCCAACCGGGGTTCCTCCTGAACTCGCCTGGAACGTGCGCAATGCCCTGGATGCCGAGGGGTATGGTGACGTGAAGATTCTTCTTGCCGGGGGGCTTGGCGCTGAGCGCATCCGGTGGCTCGAGGAGGAAGGGGTGCCGGTGGATGCCTATGGCGTCGGCAGCACCACATTTGTCGCGCGTTCGGCCTTCGCTGCCGATATTGTGATGGTGAACGGGAAGGCGGTGGCGCGTGCGGGCCGGGCGCTGAAGGAGAATTCGCGAATGGAGCGGGTGAAGTAACGGCGCTTCAACCTCCCGCTCCCACCTCCCCACTATCCGAGGTAGTGCGACATGGCCGGACTCAAGCTCGACGGCGCAGGAACGGCGAAGATGGTTACGCTCGACGCGGCAGTGCTCGAGCTTCAGCGCTTCCACGGCGTGGTGGAGCTGATGGCTCTGGCAGTGAAGAACAACAAGCCCTCGACGCCATTCCTCCCGCAGATCAAGCGCGTGGGGGGAATGCTGGCGTCACGACTCAAGGGACAGTTCGGGATGATATCGGATCAGGTCACCGGCACGCTGCTCAGTGCCACGCGCGGGGGGGGAGACCAGCAGCGCATCCGCGGCCTGCGGGAAGGGGTCGCGCAGGTCCGGGTGGCAATCGATATCGCCATCGCGCAGACAAAGGACAAGCATGTGCAACAGCACGAGAAGCATGATGCCGTGCAAAAACCCGGTTGAATTCACTCTGAGCGGCCGGTAGCTTGTCGCTGCTACGCTGCTGGCGCGTGCGTGCGCTCCATCAACACGTTTCCGCACCGCGCGTGTCCTCCACACGAACCGCACCTGGCATGTTGCCGACTTCACGCCTCCGGAAGCTCGCTGCACTTGGGCTCCCGGTAGTTCTGCTCCTGTGCGCCGCGTGCTCGACGAAGGGGTATCCCAATACCACCTTCGAAGGGAGCACGGACCTCAACAGGGCGATCGACAGTCTCTGGGATCTCCTGCTCCTCCTGGGCACGGTGGTCTTCGTGCTCGTCGAAGCGTGGTTGATCTATACCATAGTCCGCTATCGCCGCCGCGGCGACGCGCGCCCCGAGCAGGTCCACGGCAACACGACGCTCGAGATCGCATGGACGGTGCTCCCCGCTATCGTCCTTGCGATCATCGCAGTGCCCACGGTCCGCACGATCTTCCAGACGCAGGCGAAGGTGAAGCCGGGCGCCCTGCAGGTCGAGGTGATCGGCCACCAGTGGTGGTGGGAGTTCCGGTATCCGGAGATTGGCGTTGTCACGGCCAATGAGCTGTACCTGCCGGTGGGACGTACGGTCAACTTCGCGCTCAAGTCGAAGGACGTGCTCCACTCCTTCTGGATCCCGCGGCTCGGCGGCAAACGCGACCTGATCACGAACCACACCAATTACATCTGGTTCACGCCCGATTCGGCGCTCGCCGTGAATGGCCAGTGTGCGGAGTACTGCGGGGCGTCGCATGCGGACATGCGCTTCAAGGTGGTGACGCTGCCAGCTGCGGAGTTCGATGCGTGGGCGGCGCACCAGAAATTGCCTTCGGTCGGCTCCCCGCCCGCGGCGCCTGCGCCCGCGGTACCTGTGCCCGCGCCGCCGGCGACCACGCCGGTCGCCACCGCATCCGTCGCGGGTGGAGCTCAGGTCGCGGGCATCGGGACTTCGCCGACGGCTCCTGTCACCTCGGGATCCGCAATGGCAAGCACGTGGGCCGGGCCGCCAGCGCTGCCCGACTACTACGTGCCGAAGACACCGACTCCCGCCGGCCTGGCAATGCCCAATGGCCTCGTGGGTGATGCGGCGCGCGGCAAGCAGGTCTACTCGATCAATTCCTGCATCGGGTGCCATGTCATTACCGGCAACCCGTCGTCCATGGGAATCATCGGGCCCAATCTCACGCACATCGGCTCACGCTCGACGATCGCCGCCGGCTTGTTCCCGAATGATGCAAAGCATCTCTTCGCCTGGATCAAGAATGCGCGGGCGATGAAGCCGGGTGTCCTGATGCCAACGCTCGGCACCGGCCAGTACGATCCCATCATGAAGACCACGGCGAAGGCCGGCTCGCTGAGCGATCAGCAGATTGCCGACATCGTCGCGTATCTCCTCACTCTCAAGTAACCGCCCGGTCCCGCCCCGGAGAATTCACACGCATGGCAACGACCGCTGCTGCTCCTTCATATAGTGCTTCGTACGCCGACACCGCAGGTGGCGGCGTCTGGAGCTGGCTGACCACCGTTGATCACAAGAAGATCGGCGCGCTGTACCTCTACACGGCGCTGTTCTTCTTCTTCTTCGGGGGGCTCGAGGCGGTCGCAATCCGCGCGCAGCTCGCCGGCCCGAACGGCCACCTGCTGACCGCCGAGCAGTACAACCAGCTGTTCACGATGCACGGCACGACGATGATCTTCCTCGCCGTCATGCCGCTGTCGGCTGCGTTCTTCAATTTCCTGATTCCGCTGCAGATCGGCGCACGCGACGTGGCGTTCCCGCGGCTCAACGCCTTCAGCTACTGGGTGTACCTCTGCGGCGCGCTCGTCATCACGCTGCCGATCTTCGGCTGGATTGCTCCCAATGGAGGCTGGTTCGGATACGCGCCGCTGACGACGCGCCAGTTCTCGCCGGGCCTCAACATCGACTTCTGGGTGATCGGTCTCCAGATCCTCGGTATCTCGTCACTCGCCGCCGCGTTCAACTTCGCCACGACGATCATCAACATGCGCGCGCCCGGGATGAATCTCATGCGCGTGCCGATCTTCACGTGGATGTCGTTCGTCGTGCAGTTCCTGCTGATCCTGGCGTTCCCGGTCATCACGATCGCGCTCGTGTTCCTCCAGTTCGACCGGTTTTTCGGCACGCGGTTCTATGACATCGCGGCGAACGCCGACCCGCTCCTCTGGCAGCACCTGTTCTGGATCTTCGGGCATCCAGAGGTCTACATCCTCATCCTTCCGGCGTTCGGGCTCGCGTCAGAAATCATCCCGACCTTCTCGCGCAAGCCGCTCTTCGGATACCCGGTGATGGTGTATTCCGGCATCCTGATCGGTTTCCTCGGCTTCGGCGTGTGGGCCCATCACATGTTTGCGGTGGGCATGGGCGCGATTGCCGATGCGGTGTTCTCGTTGATGACGATGCTCATCGCCATTCCCACCGGCGTGAAGGTCTGTAACTGGATCATGACGATGTGGGGCGGCTCTATCCGCTTCACGGTGGCGATGAAATTCGCGATCGCCCTTGTGGCGCTGTTCACCATCGGCGGGATCTCCGGCGTGATGCACTCGTCCCCACCCGCGGACCTCCAGCAGAGCGACACGTACTTCGTGGTGGCGCACTTCCACTACGTGCTCTTCGGCGGCTCGATCTTCGGCCTGATGGCCGGCGTCTACTACTACTTCCCGAAGTTCACGGGCCGCATGCTCGGCATGCCCCGCCGCATCTATCAGTACGATTCGGGACAGGGCTTCGAGCTGTTCAACCTGCTGTCATCGGGCGGCAC
>JBKJKH010000497.1:0-4398 GCA_046597595.1 Gemmatimonadaceae bacterium | reverse complement strand
GGCAGGAACCCCGGCACATCGACCAGCGTCAGGATCGGGATGTTGAACGCATCGCAGAACCGGACAAACCGTGCGGCCTTGATCGAGCTGGCGATGTCGAGCACGCCTGCGAGCACTGCGGGTTGATTCGCGACGATCCCAACGCTGAAGCCGCCGAGGTGTGAGAAGCCGCAGAGGATGTTGCCGGCGTAGCCGGGCTGCACTTCATAGAATTCCCCGTCGTCGACGATACGCGTGATGACCTCGTGCATGTCGTACGGCTTGTTCGGTGAATCGGGCACGATCTCGAGCAGCGATTCCTCCCGCCGGTCGCGCGGATCGCTTCCCCGCCCGCGCGGGGGCTCGGCAAGATTGTTCGAGGGCACGTAGCGGAACAGCTCGCGAATGGCCTGGAGGCACGCGATCTCTGAATCAAACGCGAAGTGCGAAACGCCCGAGGTTTCGGAGTGCGTGTCCGCGCCGCCGAGCCTTTCCATCGTGACGTCTTCGTGCGTCACCGTCTTCACGACGTTGGGCCCGGTGACGAACATGTACGACGTGCCGCGGACCATGTAGACGAAATCGGTAATCGCCGGCGAATACACGGCTCCCCCCGCGCAGGGGCCGAGGATCGCCGAGATCTGCGGAACCACACCGGAGGCGAGCGTGTTCTTGAGGAAAATGTCGGCGTAACCGCCGAGTGAGACCACGCCTTCCTGGATGCGTGCGCCACCGGAGTCGTTCAGGCCGATGACGGGCGCGCCATTCCGGATCGCGAGATCCATCACCTTGCAGATCTTCTCTGCGAAGGTCTCGGAGAGCGATCCGCCGAAGACGGTAAAGTCCTGTGAAAAGACATACACGAGCCGTCCGTCGATGCGGCCGTGTCCGGTGACGACGCCGTCACCGTAGACGAGCTGTTTCTCGAGCCCGAAATCGGTGGAGCGGTGTGTCACGAAGCGGTCGAGCTCGACGAAGCTGCCTTCGTCGAGGAGGACATCGAGCCGTTCGCGCGCGGAAAGCTTGCCCTTGTCGTGCTGCGCCTTGAGCCGGTCTGCGCCGCCGCCGAGTTCTGCCTCGGCCCGCCTGCGCTCGAGGAGGTCGAGCTTGTCGCCCATGGTCATAGGCGGGGAAAGCTAGCGGGCGCGGAGAGGGGGGCAACAGACGCCAGGGGATGGTGATGCACTGGCCGCTCGCGCCATCACGCCTGCAAACCGATCCTCTCGCACCGGGCGCGGCGCCAGGTCAAGTTGGCTTCTGCGGCACGCTCGGTCGCATGGCCAGAGTTCACCGAACGGCGCCGCGCGAGCCGAATGGCGAGGAATTGCTCGGAGTCTGGCAGCGTCGGCCATGAGCTTGCCGTTTCGGCTACGGGGGTCCGCAACCGCGTGCACCATGTGGCGATGATGTGGTGGCGGTGAGGACCCGTAGACGGCGCATGGTTCGGCATGTGCTTCTCGACCGCGGCGACGATGACGACAGGCTTATGCTGAACAGTGGCGCCGGCGTGGTGCGTCCTGCGAACCATCTCCCGGCCCTTGATGGTTGAGCATTGCAGGACCACCACGACGGCGTGACTGGCCAACACTGATTGGTGCCGTACGCTCAGCTCCGCGTAACCGCCAGCATCGTCACGTCGTCGTGCGGTTCCGCTCCACGCCCGAACCCACCCAGCGAATCCACTAATTCCCGGACCAGCTCCGGCGCCGACAGCGCGCAGTTCGCCCGCAACGCCTCGCGCAGTCGCACACCGCCGAATACCTCACCTGACGGGCTATGCGCCTCCACCAGCCCGTCGGTGAAAGCGAGCAGGCTCTCGCCCGGTTCGAGCCGCGCCTCCCCGGCTGCGAAGATTCCATCGGGCATCATGCCCAACGCAGGACCGGTGGGCCGCAGCTCCTGAATGGACCCGTCACGTCCCACGATCAGCGCCGGCTCGTGCCCGGCGTTCAAGTAGACGAGCCCCCCATACACCGGGTCGAGCACCGCCATGAACACCGTTGCGAACATGTTGGTGCGGCCGTGCAGGCGCGCGATGTAGTTGTTCGTGAAACCCGCAACACGTGTCAGGAGATCGCCTGGCGTCGCCGCCTCCAGCGACTGCCGGACGAGAGTCCGGCGGCCGCCGATCATCTGTATCGCGCCGCCACCCACCGGATCGGCGGAGGCGCGGATCAGGCTGCGGAACAACGCCATGAACAACGCCGCGCCCACGCCCTTGTCACACACGTCCCCCACCACGAGCATGAGGTTTCCCGAGGCAAGCGGAAAAACATCGTAAAAGTCGCCTGACACCTGGCGCGCCGGAATCAGGGCTGCCTGCAGCTGGACACCGCGCACCGCAGGCAGCGACTCGGGAAGAAAATCCCGCTGAATGTTCCGGGCGACATCCATCTCCCGCCGGAGGGTGTCCGTGTCACGCAGTCCGCGACGATTCAGTGTCGCTGTCAAACGCGAGTGCAGCATCGCTGGTCCCACCCGCGGCGGCAGATAATCGTCGGCGCCACGCGCCAGGCAACTCTCGATGCCGTCCACGTCGTCCTCCGGCGCGATCACGATCACCGGAACGTTCGCGAGCTGCTCATCGCCCCGGAGCGCCGCGACGAACTCCGGTGCACCCATGTCCCCCATCTGCGTGTCCACCAGCACCAGGTCGTAGCGCTCGGCCCGCACGCTCTCGAGCGCGTGGATCCCGCTCGCGAACGTCGTCACGAGATATCCCTCCTGCTGCATCTGGCTGGCGAGCGCATCGTCGTCCGACTGGGCGCGCCCGACGAGCAACGCACTCCGGAGTGCGCGCAGCGTGGTGGACGTTCCGCGCGCCGGCGTCGGTGAACGGGTCAATGCTGAATCTCGTCGAGCATGTTCAACTCCCAGAGGTCACGTGTGCTGGTATGCATGAACGGATTTAACGCCAGCATTCCTGTCGGTCCGATGCTCTTCGCGAGGTACGTCAGCTCCGCGAAGGTGTCGCGGACAGCGGGGTCCGGCGGCTTGTCGAACCCCGCTTCACGAATCATCAACAACCCCTTGGCGCGGATGCCCAGCTCCGCCCGAAGGCGCAGGACGCACATCATGTCCACGATGATCTCAGGCGAGAAGCGGCCACGGAGCGTCGTCAGATACTGGCCGACCGGTGTTGTAGCGAATTTCCCCGAGCGCATTGCCCGCAACAGCTCCTGATCCGTATCGAAGCCGGACCCGAGCCACGCCCTCGTGTCTCGTTCGCTCTGCTGGAAGATACCGATGATGGCGTAGGGGAACACGAGCATGATGAGCGCCGTCGCGAGCAGCGGCTGCACAATGAACTGATTGTAGAGCGAGTGCAGGACGACTGCCACGGCAAGTCCGGGAAGCAGCAGGTGTGGCCTGAAACCATTCACCCGATTGTGAAGCGTTCGGGCGACCATGGCGACGATCGCCGTGGCGCCTCCGTGCATGACTGCCGTGCCGAAGCCGCGCACGATCCAGGTCCAGATCGTCGCGTCGGAACTCACCCGCAGATAGTAGACATTCTCAAGGAAGGCAAAACCGGTCCCGATGCCGAATCCGAGAATCGCGGCATCAACCGCGAACCCCACCTTGTTCCTCGCCATCAGGTACACGAGATACGCCGCCTTGAGCGTCTCCTCGACGACGGGAGCGACGTACCTCGAATATCCGGTCAGGTCCATTCCGAGTGCAGGACGGAGCCAGACATTCACGCCATAGCTAGCGAGTCCAGCTGCCACGCCGGCGATGACGGCGACCAGGACCGCACGAAGCGCCACGAGCTTGTAGCTGTCGATGAGCAGCAGCGCGCCCAGGAACAGGAATACCGGGGCGACACTGACAGCGGTTGCGACGACAGTGTTCACATGATCTTGAACGAGAACATCATCGCGGAGTGTGTCGGCGCGCCATCGCCCCGCGCCACCGCCCAGCCTAACGAAAGCGTGGAATCGAGGTGGGAGAGCGTGACGAGTCGCAGGTCTGCCTGCGCGCCCACGCTGCCGTAACTACGACGGTCGCTCGCGTCTTCCGGGTCGGTCACGAGCCCCGTGCCAAACAGCGAGAGCGCGGCCCAGCGGAGATACAAGCTCGGTACCCCGACGCTGCGGAAGCGGAGCGGCGGCGATGTCCATTCCATTTGTGCCTTGCCGTACGACGCGCCACCAACCTGGTTGATGCCGAGTCCGGGAAAGCTCTCCGTGTGCCGGAACTGCTTGATCTCCCTGTGGTCCACCCAGTTGTTGGCGAAGCCGCCGAAGTAAAACCTGGCGAAGGGATCGTTCCGGTGGCCGCCTAACGCCGAGCCTGCAGCGGCGCGGAACCAGAGCGACGAGTGGTCAAGCGGGAGCAAGAACCCCTTCGCGGCGTCCATACTCAGACGAGGCAGCAACATCCCGTCGACGTAATTGCTTCGGAGGGCCGCATCCC
>JBKJKH010000492.1:0-3682 GCA_046597595.1 Gemmatimonadaceae bacterium | reverse complement strand
CTTGAGGGCTGTCGTGTCGGTGCGCACGGCGAGTGGCGCGGGTGAGACTTGCGCACCAGCGCAGCCTCCCAGCGGGAGGAGACACAACGCGAGAAGCACTCGAAAAACCGAAATAGTCATGAACTTCCAGGTTCAAGGATACTCACCGAGATCTCGCTACTGCGGGACCTGAACACCCGCATCGAATTCCTCGGCGCGGCGGCTCGCCACCAGCACGCGCTCCGTGGCGCTGGGATCCCACACCGCCATCACGCGAATCATCTCGCCGTTCCACGCATCGAATGACTTGGTGCGGCCTTTCTTCACGCGGATCTCGTGACCATCCTCGAAGCGCAGCAGAATCTCCGGATAGTCCGTGTTGCTGTATTGCCGGCGAATCCGCTTCCGGATCTGGCGCTTCACGTCACCACGCTCCGCGGCCCTTCAAAGGATTTCCACTGGTCCGAACTGAGAATCTCATCCATCGCGCCGATCACCATCTCCACTTCGTCCGCCGTCGTGTAGAAGTGCGGTGCAACACGGATCCCCGCACCGGGGCGGTAGTCCACGAGGATATCGCGCGCGAGCAAGGCCTGCGCGACCTCGTACGCGTGAGGCGGGTCAATCGCCACCGTGCCGCCGCGCCGCTCCGGCTCGCGCGGAGCCTGTACCGGGTACCCATGCACATCGGCGAGCTCGATCAGCCGGGTCGTCTGCCGCACGCTCTTCTCGCGCACACGCTCGATCCCTGCGCGGCGCAACAGCTTCGGCCCCTCCGTCGCTGCGTACAACGCCGGGATCACCGGCGTGCCACCGAGCCACCGCCACGCGCCGTCGGCGTAGTCCATTTCCATGTCGAATGCGAAAGGGCGCTTGTGCGCCTGCCACCCCGTCACCGCCGGCGCGAGCGTCGCGGACGCCTTCGCTGATGCATAGAGGAAACATCCACCGGGGCCGCCACACAACCATTTGAGCACTCCCCCCGCGAGGAAGTCCACGCCGCTGGCCATCACGTCAACCGGGATCACGCCCACGGAATGAAACGCATCGAGCAGCACGAGTGCGCCCATCTCGTGCGCGCGACGGCAGATGGCGACTGCGTCCTGTATATAGGCCGAACGAAAGAGTACATGCGACACGGCGACCAGCCGGGTGCGCTCGGTGATCGCGGCCAGAAGCGTGTCCTGGTCGATGCCGATCCCGTCCTCCGATTCCACGACCCGAATCCGCGCACCGAGCCTCGGCGCAAGCTCCTCGACGACATACCGCGACGACGGGAAGTCGAGCGACGTCATCAGGATCTCGTTGCGTTCCGAAGGGAAGTCGAGTGCCGAGATGACCATTGCGTGCGCTGCGCTGACCGTCGGCACCATGGCGACGCTGCCCGGCGGAGCCCCGATCAGCGGCGCGATGACGTCCCCGACTTCCACCGGCATCGACCACCAGCCTTTCGCCCAGGCGCGCACCCCCTGCTCAGCCCACGCGTCGACGTATTCCGCGAGCCGGTCGGGCACGGTGCGCGGCATCGCGCCGAGCGAATTGGAGACGAGATACGTCGTCGTCTCCAGGATGGGAAACTCATGGCGGAACGCGAGCAGCGGGTCGCTCGGCCATCGGTTCTCGATCACGGCCGCGCCTGGGACGTGGCACTGGTGGCGCGCGCCGCACGCCGTGTTTTGGTGACAAGGAAGACGAGTGCCGCAGCAACAAGAACCGCCAGCAGCACCGCCCACTCGTTCAGGCGAATGGATGTCAGCATGGCGATGATGACCAGGCATGCGAGCACCGGCACGACAGGCCCGCCCGGCACATGGAACGGCGTTCCGCCCGCCTGCACGTTCTGGCTGCGCAGCCGCCACGCGGCCAGCGCGCAGGAGAAGTAGACGAGCAGCGCGGCCACATTCGCGATCACGGCGAGGAACCCGAAGGTGCTCGTGATGGCCAGCACGCAGGTGATCGCCGCCTGGAGCGCGATTGCGATGTGCGGCGTGTGGTAGCGGGGGTGCACGCGCGCCAGCGCATCCGGCAGGAATCCGTCGCGAGCAAACGCAAAAGTGGCCCGCGGGATCGCGAGCGTCATCCCGCTGAGGTGACCGAACGTGGAGACCATCACTCCCACCAGCAGCAGGGTCCGCCCCCACGGGCCAAGCGCAATCTCGGCCGCATCGGCGAGCGGCGTTGCGCGCCCCGAGAGCGATGCGCCCAGGACTCCCTGCGCAACCAGCTGCAGTGCGATGTACAGCACGGTGATGCCGCCCATGGCAACGAAAATCGCGCGCGGCACAGTCCTCGACGGATCCTTGACCTCACCACTCGGCACGAGCGCGCTCTCGAGACCGCTGAAGGCGAAGACGAGCACGATCGAGGCGCGCATCAAGTCTCCGCTCGCCGGCACCGAGTCCATCACGAGGTTCGCCGGTTTGACGGCCACAAAGCCGACAATCGCCAGGATCACGAGCGGCGCCAGCTTGAGGAGGCTGACGATGCCGATCAACCGTGTACCCTGCTGCACGCCCCGAATGTTGATCACGGCGACTATGCCATACGCCGAAATGAGCAGCAGCGCCCGCGCCACTGGACTGCCTAACGCCGGAATCAGTCGCGCCGCACTCGAGGCAAACACCGTCGACACCGCTGCGGTCGCGAAGAAACCGAGCAGCCACAGCATCACGCCGGTGAGGAATGCGACAAAGGGGCCGAACGCGGTCTCGGCGTAGGCGTACGGCCCCCCCGTGAGCGAAACCCGGCTTCCGACTTCGGCAAAACACAGGACGATCAGCCCGAAGGCGACGGCAACGACGACGTACGCCAGCGGCGCGGACGTGCCGAGGCGTCCGGCGATGTCGGGATTTGCTGGAAGCGCGAAGATTCCGCCGCCCACGGTGACGTTGAAGATCCCCGCTGCGAGCCCCCAGACACCGAGCGCCTTGACGAGTGAGTTTTCTCCCGAGGTGGTGGCCATTACATCACGGGTGTGGCGGTGACGCATGTCACGGCTGCCGTCAGGGCAGTTCTGAATGCTTGCATGTGTGATAAGATGAACCCAGACAAGGCGGTGTGAAAGCGAGACGTGCACCCTTGCGCCCGTGGCGACATTCCTTCACACATCCTCCAACCATCGCACGAGGTCCCATATGCCGTCTGTAAATGCCTGGCTGCGCGCGCTTCCGCTCGCAGCAGCCCTGGTCGCGTTCCCACTGAGCGCCTCCCCTGCCCGGGCGCAGTCTTCCACCAGCGCGGGCCCGACCCTCTCCGCCGCTTCGGTTGGCGCGCGCCGGGAGACCCCCGAAAACTCGCTCGACTCGCGTGAGGCCGCCGCTGCGCCCTTCCAGGTGCGGGGTGGGAGAGGGCAGGCCGCTGCATTGATGGTCGTTGGAGGAATTGCATTTGTCGCTGGCATCCTGGTCGGCGGTGGCGCGGGCGCGATCATGATGGTCGGCGGCGCCGCAGCGGGACTGTACGGCCTGTATCTGTACCTGCAGTAGATCGCTGCTGAGCACGGTGGCCGAGTCCAGCACGTGAGCGCGCAGAATATCGGGCTGGTTCTTGGCGGGGGTGGGCTGAAGGGGTTCGCCCACCTTGGCGTCCTGCGTGCCATCGAAGAGCGCGGCATCACGCCGACGGTCTTCGCGGGCAGCAGCATCGGCGCGCTCATCGCCAGCGCGTACGTGCTCGGACATCCGCGCGATGGATCAAGTCATCG
>JBKJKH010000573.1:0-4029 GCA_046597595.1 Gemmatimonadaceae bacterium | reverse complement strand
CACGGCCTGACGAATGCGAGTGGAATTGCGCCCGCGTAAATCACCGCCGAGAGGCGACCCTTGGTGTCCTTGCCCAGCGCCTGCGCCAGTCGGGAATGCCGGCCCTGCGCCGCAATGGTCGTTCGTGACAGGATCAGGAACGCGAGACCGCACAGCAACAGCACCACGCCGTACATCGCCGTGGGAACCGGCGCAAAATGACTTTCGCCCAGCCACCCGGTGGTCACCGGGACAAGAGAGAGCCAGAACAGCAGATGCAGGTTGGCCCACATCACGGCGCCATTGATCCGCTCCGTCAGGTGGATGAGGTGGTGGTGATTGTTCCAGTAGATGCCGAGAAAGACGAAGCTCAGGACGTAGGTGAGGAGGAGTGGGAGGAGCGGCCGTATCGCCTCGAGGTTGCTCCCGTGAGGAACCTTGAGTTCGAGGACCATGATGGTGATCAGGACGGCGATGACGCCGTCGCTGAACGCTTCGAGGCGTCCTTTTGTCATGTCGGGACGTTCGACAAGGTGCAGAAGGTTCGCAAGAGTGCGACCTTTCGGCATCATGCTTCTTTACATGCTCGATCTCGTGGGCATCGCCGTCTTTGCGATCAGTGGCGCGCTGGCAGCCGGTCGCAAAGGCCTCGATCTCGTCGGTGTCATCGTGTTGGCGATGGTGACAGCGATCGGCGGGGGCACCATTCGCGACGTGCTGCTCGACAGGCACCCGATGTTCTGGCTCGCGGATCCAGCGTACGTCCTGGTGATCACGATCGCCGCGCTGGCGACCGTGGCATTCATCCGCCGTCGCCGGCGCCCGCCTCCCGAGTCCGCAATGGTCGTGGCCGACGCCCTCGGGCTCGCGCTTTTCAGCGTGGCGGGTGCCCAGATCGCCGAGTCTGCCGGCCTGCCTGCGGTCGCCGGCGTCGTGCTGGGGACGGTGACCGGCGCGGCGGGCGGAGCGGTGCGTGACGTGCTGAGTGCGGAAGTGCCGCTCGTCCTTCGCCCGGGAACGTTGTACGCGAGCGCCGCCATCGCTGGAACGTCGATGTACTTCGGCCTTTCGGCGCTTGCGGTCCCTCACGCGATTGCAACGGCAGTCGGAATGCTGGTCGTCGTTGCCGTGCGCGCGGCATCGATACGGTGGGGCATTCAGCTGCCCGCGTTCTGGCTCACCGGCGAGCGCGCGGTGGACGGTTCGGAGCGACGCCCCCATGACTGAACCGCGCCGCGTGATCGTCAACGACCGCATGCAACGCGACTACCGGTACGACCTTGTCGCGCCTGCGGGACGTCAATTCGATCCGCGCTTCGCACCACAGCTCACGCCGCGCGAGATGTTGTCGTTAGGCGTGTTCGGCGGCAAATACATGACCGATTGCCGGGCGGAGTTCCCCGCGAGCTGGTTCCGCGGCGCAAAGTTGTCGCCGGCAGGCCGGGATCCCGAGGTCAACTACTTCGGCGTAAACGCCTCGCAACCGCTCGCGGTGTGGCGCGCAAAGCACTGGATCTATCACGAGGATCCGCGAGGCTGGTTCCAGTGGTATTGCCGATACTACCAGGGCCGTCGCTGCCCCGACGACGACCGTCAGGTCGGACGCTGGCGTGCAATTGCCCGGCATGTCGCGCAGTTGCGAAACGCGTGCATGAAGGGCGACCTCACCTGCCGGCCGCGTCAACGCCAGGCATTGTTGCACTGGGCGTACGACAGCCGGGTACTGTAGGATGCGCGTGCTGCTCGTCGAGGATGACGCGGACCTGGCGGCGGTGCTCGTCGGGGGCTTCCGGGAGCACGATATCGAGATGGCGCATGCAGCGGATGTCGACGCCGCCATGGAGCGTGCGATGCGCGGCCAGTTCGAAGTCATCATCCTGGATGTCATGCTGCGCGGCGGGTCGGGGTTCGACCTTTGCCAGGAGTTGCGCGGCCGCGGGATCACGACGCCCCTGCTCATGCTCACTGCGCGCGATACCGTGGACGACCGCGTGCGAGGCCTGGATGTTGGCGCCGACGACTACCTCACCAAGCCCTTCGCCTTTCGCGAACTCCTCGCGCGCATCCGCGCACTCGCGCGCCGCCGGCCAGCGCTTGTCCCGCAGGTCGTGACCCTGGCGGATTTCACCGCCGACCTGCAGACGCGCCGCGTCGCACGGGGCGGCGACGCGATCGAGCTGACGGCAAAGGAGTTCGCGCTCCTCGAAGTCCTCCTCGCACACCGGGATATCGTCATCGATCGCGCGACGATCACCGCACATGTGTGGGACGAGAATCACGATCCGTTCACCAATGTGCTCGAGGTGCTCGTGCGCCGGCTCCGGAGGAAGATCGACGATCGGCACGAGCCAAAGCTGATCCACACCATTCGCGGTGCGGGCTACCGCTTCGGCATCTGACGGTGTCGCGACCACTCGGCAAGCTCCGGCTTCACCTCACCGCGTGGCACGTCGCGACGTTTGGGATTATCCTCGCGCTCCTCGGTGGCGGGCTCTTTCTCGCCATCCGCCGACAGTTCACGGCGCAGCTCGACGCCTCGCTGCGCGCGGCCGCCATGGAGCTGGTTGGCGCAGCGCGGATTCGCGAGATGGAGGCTGGCGCGCCTGGGCGGGTGATCGACGCGGTCGATGAACTGCACGTGCCCGACCGCACACTGTACCTCGTCGGCATCGACGGCCGGCCGGTAAAGCCCGATACGGCATCCGGGTGGATTCGGGACGCGGCTCGGAGCGCGGCGACCGCGGGGACGCTGGATCTCGAACATGAGCTGGGCACAGATGCGACGATGCGGCTCCACGCGCGAAGGTTCCGGCTGGCGAGCGGCGCGCCAATGGTGGCAATCGCGGTTGCAGACAGGATCGAGCTCGAGGATCGCTACGCGGCGCTGATCGGCGCGTTCGGCGCAGCGGCCCTCTTCGCATTGGTGCTCGTCGCCGGCGGCAGCTGGTTTCTCGTGCGCAAGTCCACTGCGCCTATCGAACGGTCCTTCGCATACATGCGGCGGTTCATGGCGGACGCCGCGCACGAGCTGCGCAGTCCGATCACGGTCATCCAGAGCCGTGCGGAGGTCACCCTCCAGCAGCCGCGGGACGCAGCCACCTATCACGCGGCCATCGAGGGCATCCGTGCGGAAACGACGCGGCTGGGCCGGATAGTGGAGCAGCTCCTGACTCTCGCGCGCGCGGATTCCGGAGAGCTGCCGCTCGAACGCAGGCGCGTGTTCCTCGATGATGTCACGCTCGACGCCGCGGGAACCGCAAAGGTGATTGCCGAAGCGAGGGGGATCGCCCTCGAGGTTGACGAGTTCGAGGAAGCCGTTGTTCAGGGAGATGCAGGATATCTCCGGCAGCTCGTGATGATCCTCCTCGACAACGCCGTCAAGTTCACACCGTCGGGCGGCACGGTTTCAGTTCGTGTCGGCGCCGAAGCAGGGCGTGCGCGGCTCGTCGTGAAGGACACCGGCATCGGGATCGCGGTGGATCAGCAGCCGCGCGTCTTCGAACGCTTCTTCCGGGCCGATGCCTCCCGGCCGCGGGAATCCGGCACTCGCGGTGAGTCCGGCGGCGCGGGGCTCGGGCTCGCCATCGCCAGGTGGATCACCGATGCACACGGCGCGGAGATCGCCGTTTCGTCTATTCCTGGCTCGGGGACGACCGTCACGGTCCTCTTCCCCGCGGCACCGTCGACGGCCGAAAGCTGACCTGCCTGTCATCGTGGCGACAGCTTCGGATGCTACCGTCCGTGGAGGCAACAACCCACGCTTCTCACGGAGGATCCATGCGACTTACTCGAATCATCCTTGCCCTCGCGCTGATTGGCGCGGCCACCGCACTCCCCGCCCAGCAGGACGCCCAGTCCGGCAAGCCTCATGCGAAGAAGAAGCGGTCGCTCGCGTCGCAGGCACGGATCACCGGCGATTCTGCCCGTGTCATTGCCCTCGCGCGCGTGCCCAACTCCACCGTGAAGTCGATGGAGCTCGAGAAGGAGAAGGGCCTGCTCGTGTACTCGTTCGATCTCGTCGTCGCCGGCAAGACCGGCGTGGATGAAGTC
>JBKJKH010000392.1:0-7438 GCA_046597595.1 Gemmatimonadaceae bacterium | reverse complement strand
CTCGATACGGACAGCAGCGTGAGTCACGATTCGACAGCGGGCGCCTTCGCGGCGTCCGTTTTTTTTGTTGTCCCGTAATCCAGCTTCAGGCGCTTACGGTTTCTGGCCGGCCGAGATCGAGAGGGCGAGCTGGACGTCTTCCAGCAGTTTCTGCTCGAATCGTCCGGTGCTCGCGCAGTTCTGGGGTGCGGTGCTCGCACCCTCGAACGGCCTGGCGATCGCGCGCAGGCTCGTCGTCAGCGTCGACTTCACGCCCGCGGCGCGCACTTCGGTGACGGTGAACATCTCGGCGCGTGAGCGGTCGGCGATCGGGCCGGTCACGCCGTTCCCACATTCGAAGAAGGCGGAGTTGTCGGAGCCGAGAAATCGGCGGGGTACGTTGAACGCGGTGTTGCCGATGCGTCCTGGGTGGCCCTCCACCAGGCCCACGGGGATGCCCAACTTTCGGTAGACGGCCACCACCACCTCGATCGCGCGCGGCGCGGCGGCGTCGAGCGGAGTCGGACGGTCGGGCCCGCCGACGGTCGTCCGGATCGCGTTGCCGGCGTCATCGTAAACGAGGACGCGATCGGATTCGTTCACCATCTGTGCTGCGGCGCATGCTGCAGTGAGCGCGGTGGTGCAGACGGCGGCCATCCGGAGTACGGAACGCATGGGCATTGAGCTGGACGGGAACAGGAACGATGGATGCTCCCTGATCGTGCGCTTTCGGACGCCGCGGGACAAGGGTATCATTCATTGTCGGCCCCGGCCG
Source organism: Gemmatimonadaceae bacterium (assembly GCA_046597595.1). GTDB lineage: Bacteria > Gemmatimonadota > Gemmatimonadetes > Gemmatimonadales > Gemmatimonadaceae > JBKJKH01. The sequence goes on along the minus strand of JBKJKH010000392.1, from coordinate 6,684 downwards.
GCATTTGCGGGCGTAATTCAGTTGGTAGAATGCCAGCTTCCCAAGCTGGACGTCGTGGGTTCGAGTCCCATCGCCCGCTCTGTTGCAGTGCAGGAGAATCACTTATGAACGCCTGCCGCTCGAAGCACTTGCTTCGGGCGGTTTCGCGTTGGGCGGTTTCACGTGCGGCCCTCTTCGCCAGACATTCCCTGCGGAATCCCGGCAGCGAGCCCTTATTCCCAAAAACCGTATCTTTCGCTATATCATGGGTGTCAATATGTGTCGGTTTACGTACATAAATGCACCTTTGCCATAGTGATTCCATGCGGTCGGATTCGGAACGAGCCATCATTGCCAAACTGGCGGGCGCTGCGGCGGGCGGCATCGTTAGCCTTGATCGGGCCGTCGAAGTGCTCGGAACATCACGACTCGCAGCGTCCCGGCACATGAGTGCGCTGGTGACCGGCGGCTGGCTCAGCCGAGTTCGACGCGGGGTTTACTCCATACGCCCTCTCGACGCAGCGCCCGGCACGCCGATCGCCGAAGAGGATCCTTGGGCGGTCGCCGTACGCGTTTTCGAACCGTGCTATGTCGGCGGCTGGACCGCAGCAGGACACTGGCATCTCACTGAGCAACTCTTTCGGGCGACGATGGTGGTGACGGAGCGTCGAGTACGCCGAGCAGATGTGACGATTGGCAGTACCGTCTACCACGTTGCACGCGACAGCCACAAGCGCGTCACAGGACTCTCGCCCGTCTGGCGAAATAACTCGCGAGTTCTCGTATCCAGCGTCGAGCGCACGATAGTTGACGCGTGCGCCCACCCCGGCTGGGTCGGCGGCGGCGGCCAGCTGATAGCGATCTTTCGGGCAGCCGTACTGGATGGCTTGATGACCACGGAATCCGTTCTGGCTGTTGCGGCTGAGGCACCTACCGGTGCGGCGTTGGGGCGCCTTGCCGTTCTCGTGGACCGCTACTGGCCATCAGCCACCAACGTGACCGCGTTTGTCGCGAAGCATCGCGGCACCGGATACGCGCGCTTCGATCCCGACGTGAAGGCCAACGGATCCTTGAATACTCGCTGGGGGATCTGGCTCAACGTCGCGTTCGAGGCGGACACGACGTGATATCGAAAGCCGACATCCTCGAGCGAGCGCGTGAATGGCAACTCACGCCCGAAGTGGTCGAGAAAGACTACGTACTCGGCTGGCTTCTCGCGGGTGTTGCGCAGCATGCCGCTACCGCGACCAACTGGGTATTCAAGGGCGGTACGTGCTTGAAGAAGTGCGTCATGGAGACGTACCGGTTCTCAGAGGATCTCGACTTCACGCTGGTTCCTGGCGCAGAGTACTCACCGTCGGGAATCGAAATCATCTTCAGAGAGATAACTGCACAAGTCACCGACGCATCCGGAATTCGTTTTCCGACGGGCGGGCGTGGCGTGAAGGTCCGACAGAATCTGGACCATCAACCGACGTACGAAGGACGAATCGAGTATGCCGGCCCGTTGTCGTTCCCGGGATCACCGAAGATCCGTTTCGACCTTACGCAACATGAACGAGTGCTGCGACCCGTCGAGCACCGGCCCGTATTCCATCCCTATCCGGACCAACTGCCCGCGAATCTGTTGGTGACCACGTATGCTGTGGGCGAACTCATCGCCGAGAAAACGCGGGCGCTCTGCCAGCGTACGAGACCACGTGACCTGTTTGACGTAGTGCTACTCAGCGCGTCGCCGGTACTGGCACGCGCTGCACGAGAGCTTCGAGAGATTGCGCGCGAGAAGTTTGCTGTGAAGGGGATGACCTTACCGTCAATCGCCGACGTGGTGACGTTGGCGAGCGGTGACGCAGAACTGCGGAGCGAATGGAACAACATGCTTGGGCATCAGCTCCCAGCCACGCCATTGCTCGATGACTTTCTCGCGCGCCTGCCTGAGGCGATCTCGTGGCTACAGGAGAAGGTGCCACCATCGCCGATCGGGCGGCTCAATACGCCTGTCGTGGTGCCTGGAGGGCTTCCGCCGCTGCGGCCCGTTAAGGGAAAGCCAGGCGAGCTGCTTGTTGCGGAGAAGGGAATTCGCATATGGGGCGTGGCAGCTCCGATTGAGGCGGTTCGCTTTGCTGGCGCGAGTCATTTGCAAGTCGAGATTTCCTATCACGGAGCGCGCCGTGTCGTGGAACCGTATTCGCTGAGGCGTCCGAAGACGGGAAATCTGCTGCTCTATTGTTATGAGCAGCTGAAGAATGGCGCTCCTACGAACGACATTCGCGCGTACAAAATTGCCGAGATCCAGGATGTGCGCGTCCTGCAGCAGTCATTCGTGCCTCGATACACGATCGAGCTCACTGAGCGCGCTGGCGTATGGCGCTGGTAGGCGCGACGTTCGAGTCCCATCGCCAGATCCTGAAACGAAAAAAGCCGCGCGGAACGAGTGTTCCGCGCGGCTTTTCCGTTTAGCGCAGCGCCCTACTGCTTTTTGTGATCGATGTCATCGTCACTCGTGATCTTCGTATTGTCGTTCTTGAGCGGGCCATAGCCGGTGCGCCCCGGGTGATCCGGGATCGTGATTGCCACGCGGCCGATGTTGTTGGCGTAGTTGGTCTCGGTGAAGTTGTGGCAGAGCCCTGTCGCCGCGTCCTTCGCGAGCGGGCAGGCCCCGGCACTGTTCGGCGCGTACGGCGGATTCACGTGCACTTCGATGATGTAGCCGCCGGGCGGGATGACCGGTTGGCCGTCCCCGCCATCGAGCACGAAGTACTGGCCGCCGAGCTTGAAGGTGTAGGTGTCGGCCCACCCCGAGCTGATTCCCTGGAATCCGTCGCGCGTCAGGCTGCCGCAGTTCCGGTAGGTCCACGTCCCGTCGCCGTTCCCCACGTTGTACGGATCGGTGTCGAGCATGCAGAAGCCGCGCTTCGCGGCCTTCCACACACGCCCGCTGCTGTCGAGCAGGCGATACGTTGCGTAGTTCGCGAAGTGAAAGTGGCCGTGGCACGAGGCGTACTCGTAGATGCCGTCGCCGTCACTCAGGTTGCCATCACGATTCGGGTCCGCATGATCGAGCGGGCTGCCGATAAAGACGTCACCCTTGCCGATGTTCGGCGTCATCACGGTGAACCGGAGGAGCGTACGCGAGCCGGGCGTGACGCCGCCCTCCTGCACGCTGCAGAAGTTCGCGGGCAAGTCCTCGACGCGAACCAGCCACTTGTTCTGGGTAGCTTTCTCGTCGACGATGAGATCGGGCAGCGCACTCACATCCGGGACGCCGCTGGAATTGGCGACTGCACCAACCGACTGCATGGTTTCCGTCGGATGCTGCGTTTCCGCACAGGCGACGAAAAGCGCGCTTATCGCAAGGCCAGCTATCCATGAAGCTCGACGCATGACATCTCCAGATCGGGTGGGGAAGGAGCCCGATTGTGGGATGGTCGGACGAAAAGCGCAAGAGCGGCGGCGTCGCGTGGCGCGCTCGTGTGGTCCTCGTGCCTGTTCCCAACGCTTGCGATGCCGTATCGTTGCGGGCGTGCCCCCCGAGCCTTCGCCGGAACTGACTGCGCTGCTGCACGACGCGATCGCCGATCCCGCCGCGCTCTCGGGCGTGGCATTCGTCAACCTCGAGATCCGGCTGTTCGAATACGCGCGCGACCTGATCTTCTCGGACTATCCGGCGAACTCCGTGGTCGAGACGATCCGCGTCATGTTGATGCCCGTGCACAAGCGCGCCTGGGAACTGGGGATGGACGACCGGATGCTCCGCGCGCGAACCGCGTCGCTGCTCGCCGCGCTCCGCCCCGAGGGAACGCGCCGGACGTTCGCGCAGCCCGGCACGGAGACGGATCTTTCCGTTTCCTGATCGACGCTCAATCGCTGGATTTTCCGGACGGGATTTCGCCGCTGATTGCCGCCGATCCCAATGACGGCGTCGTCGCTCGCACGCCTGTTTCACGAAGCGCCTGCAAGGTTTCTACGGGGAGCTCGGTCCACTGAGCGGGAATGGGAGCAAGGCGCCAACGCTCAGTGCCGGTCTCGAACACGAGCCACCCTGCACGCCAATGCTCCGGAAGCGATTGCCGGCTTCCCTCGCTCAAGCTGGCGCTGTGCATCTCGAAGACGCACCAGTCGGTGCCTCGCTCATCGGTGTATTTCCGCATGCGAGGCAGGCTCCTATGCGCCCGAGGGCAACGGCCCCGGGTTGAAGGGTCCGGATGCGCGAACCCGCATCCGATGGCGATCCACCATCGTCGTGAGAAGCCGTCTCAACGCTCCGGGTGCGTGCATCGCGTCAGCGGCCATCTCGTGCGTGCGCGCGTCGTACACGCCGGTGAGGAGCCAGTGCGGATCCACTCCATACCGCTTCACTACCGCTTCGAGCACCTCGATGGGTGGCTTGAACGTGCGCCGCTCAGCGGCATCTAGCAGCGCATCGAGACGCACACCCAGCAGCGCCGCGTGCTCTTCAACATTCTGCAGCGATGCGTGGTGTCGCTCATTCAGCAGAGACCGGAGGCGATCCGACAATCGTTTCATGGTTGCCTCCGGTCTGGTGAAAAGTTTATGGATGAGTCCGTGTCCGCTGGTCCATAGGGAGAAGCAGACTTCGGGCCACACGGTGCCCCACGGCACATATGCGAAAAGCGCACGGAGTAAACGCGAGTTTCGTCACAAAAAAAGCGCAACATTCAGCAGTTGCGCGGAAAAAATCGAGTCGTGCGTCGCGAGTCGAAAACTCGAATATCGAGTCTCCAGCTGAGTACTCAGTACTGAGTAGGCGACTCAGTACTGAGTACTCAGGAGGTAGACCCACGACTCAACACGCACGACTCAAGACTCAGGTGTTCCTTATTGGACCTTAACGCTCCCCGTCATTCCGGCATGAAGCGTACACCGATACGTGTATGTCGCCGCCGCGGTCGGCATCGTGGCCGTACGTGTGCCCGTCGACCAGTTGCTGATCGGCGTCGGTCCCCCGTTGCCGTCAAACGTTACGTTGTGGTTGAAGCCGTCCTGGTTGGTGAACGTCACCGTGGCGCCGGGTGCGACGAGAATCGCGGGCGGGGCAAACGCGCTGCCCTGCAGAGCGACGGACGTCGTAGGGACGAACGTCGGGGTGCTCGGATTCGGGTTCGTGTTCGGGCCTGCCGGCGTTCCGCCGGAATCAGAGGTCGCTCCACAGCCGACGGCAAACACGAGGAGAGCGGACAAAACGATGCGCATGGTCCCGGGGGTGGGGGGAAGCCCTGCCTGACGGCCGCAGCGCGCGGTCGCGCGCCCGGAGTGGGCGCTCCATGAAGTGTGCAGAGGGGGGATCAGGATTGCGACCCGGAGTCTTGACGAGCGAAGCAGATCAGGCTTGACGTATCAATAAAAACTGATATGATAAACCCATGGGCACTGCCACACCCACTGATACCCGAGCTGCCGTCCGGCTCTTCCACGCGCTCTCCGACGAAACCCGCCTGGAGATCGTCATCCGCCTCGCGAATGAAGGCGAGCGCTGCGTGTGCGACCTCCAGGACGCACTCGACGCGCAGCAGTCCCGGCTTTCGTTTCATCTCAAAGTCCTCAAGGACGCCGGCCTCGTGACCGACCGGCGTGAAGGGCGCTGGAGCTACTACTCGCTGCAGGCCGACGCCTTCGACGAAGTCATGTCCATCGTGAAAGGCCTCAAGCCCGCCCGTCGCCGCCTGCCACTCGGCGGCGACTGCTGCACATAACCGCTGTTCTGTTGTTCGATCCATCAAGATTTCTTTATTGGAGAGCCTCATGAGCGACGCTGACACGACCTTCCTGCCCGACAACGTCAAAGCAGTGGTCAAGGAGAAGTACGGCGCGATCGCGCGCGGTGTCGCCGCCGGCGAGAAAGCGTCGTGCGGCACCGGTTCAACGGGATGTTGCGGAACTACCATCCCGGACTGGGACCCGATCACCAGTGACTTGTACGAGCAGGGCCAGACCGCAGGCATTCCCACCGAAGCGCTCCTGGCGTCGTTAGGCTGTGGCAACCCCGTGGCGCTCGCGACGCTGAACCCCGGTGACGTCGTTCTCGATCTGGGCTCCGGCGGCGGCATTGATGTCCTGCTCTCTGCACGGCGCGTCGGCCCGACGGGCCACGTCTACGGGCTCGACATGACCGATGACATGCTCGCGCTCGCCGAGGCGAACCGCGTTCGTGCTGGCGCAGAGAACGTGACGTTTCTCAAGGGCGAGATCTCGAGCATCCCACTTCCCGACGCATCGGTCGACGTGATCATCTCGAACTGCGTGATCAATCTCGCGGCGGACAAGCGCACGGTGCTGTCAGAAGCGTTCCGCGTGCTGAAGCCCGGCGGGCGCTTCGCGGTGTCCGACGTCGTGGTGCGCGGCGACGCCCCGCCGGAAGTGCGCCGCAACATGGAGCTGTGGGTGGGGTGCGTAGCGGGCGCGCTCGAGGAGACGCAGTTTATCGACATGTTGCGCGATGCCGGTTTCGAATCACCAAGTGTGGAGCCGACGCGCATCTATGCCGCGGAGGATGCGCGCGCGTTCTTTGCAGGCACCGGAATCGATGCGGAGCGACTGGCCAGGGACGTGGATGGGAAAATCATGAGCGCATTTGTGCGCGGGACGAAGCCGGTGGCGGCGTAAACAGGGAACAGGGAACAGGGAACAGGGAACAGGGAACAGGGAACAGGGAACAGGGAACAGGGAACAGGGAACAGGGAACAG
>JBKJKH010000324.1:0-4260 GCA_046597595.1 Gemmatimonadaceae bacterium | reverse complement strand
ACGCTGATCGAGCTGCTTGTCGTCATCGCGATCATCGCGACTCTTGCAGCGGTCGTCGCGCCCGCGGTGATGGGAAATGTCGGTGACGCCAAACGCAGCGCGGCCAAGAGCCAGATTCAGATCTTCACGCTGGCACTCGACCAGTTCCGCCTCGACAACGGCATCTATCCGACGAGCGCGCAGGGGTTGCAGGCGCTCGAGATCATGCCTGCTGGCGAAAGCGGCGCGACCAACTGGCGCGGTCCATACCTGCGCCAGGCCATTCCGCTCGATCCATGGGGCCGGCCGTTCACCTTCCAGTCGCCCGGCCTCCAGAACCCATCGGGGTTCGATCTCTATACGCTTGGCCGCGACGGACGTGTCGGCGGTACCGGCGACGATGCCGACATCACGTCGTGGGGCGGGCCGATCCAGCAGTGACCGCGATCGGGCGATTTGCACCCACACGCACACTGTTCCGCTATCGCGCGTTGGCGCGCGATGGCGCGGAGGAGCGTGGCGCGCTGCACGCGGCGACGCGTGAAGACGCAAGCGTTGAGCTTTCCCGTCGCGGACTACTCGCCACGGACCTCAGCGAAGATCGCGCTTTCACGCCACGCTACACGATCCCGGTCGCGGATCTCGCCCTTGGTCTTCGCCTGCTCGGCGATCTGCTCGATGCAGGCCTCCCGGTGGGGCGCGCGCTGCACACCTTCGAGGATCTCGCGCCACCTTCCTGGAAGCGCGGACTACCGGCGCTCATCGCGTCGGTAAAGGAAGGGAAGTCGCTTGCTGCGGCGCTCGAGGAGTCACCGCTCGCCATCCCGCCGCTCGTGGTCGGCATCGTGTACGCGGGCGAGGCGGGGAGTGGCGCGGGTGCGGCCGTGCGGCGCGCGGCCGACGTGATGGAATCGGCGGCGGCGACTCGCGCGGCTATCCGCAGCGCGCTGAGCTATCCGGCGATGCTTGCGGTCGCGGCGTGCGGGGCGATTGCCCTGCTCCTCGGCTTTGTTCTTCCAAAGTTCGCGGCGATTTTGTCCGACATCGGCCAGTCCTTGCCGGCCAGCACCAGGCTTCTGCTCTCGACCTCCGCCGCCGCTCGCGCCGCACTCGTTCCGGGGACGCTCGTTTTGGCTGCGCTCATCAGCGTGTGGGCTATCTGGGTCTCTTCGAGCGCTGGGCGAAGGCAGTGGCACGAGCTTCTTCGTGCTCTCCCGGTCGTGGGTCGCGTCCGTCGTTCCACGTCCACCTCGCGGGCCGCCGGCTCACTCTCCGCGCTCCTCGAGAGCGGAGTGCCTCTCGCAACCGCGATGATACATGCTGCGCGTTCAACGGGTGACGCCGCCGCCGAAGCACGCCTCCTCTCCGCGCGTGCAGCGATCTCGTCTGGCGAGCGCATTGGCCGGGCGCTTGCCGATGCCGACGCAATGACCGTTGTCGCCGTCCGGCTGGCGAGTGCCGGCGAGGAGACGGGGCGCCTCTCCGCCATGCTCGGCCACGCCGCCCGTCTCGAGCGCGAGCGTGCCGAGCTTGTCGTAAGGACCGCCGTTCGGTTCGTCGAACCCTCGATGATCCTGGTCTTTGGCGGTCTCGTCGCCATGGTCGCGGCAGCGTTGCTTCAGGCGGTCTACAGCGTAAAGCCGGGCGCATGACGTCGCGCCGCGCCTTCACCCTCATTGAAATGCTGGTCACCCTCGCCGTCATGGGTGTGGTGTTTCTCGTTGTCGGGATGGCCGTCCCGGCGCAAAGGCTGGCCGCCGGGAGCGAGGTTCAGCGAATCGTTTCCCGCGCGAGGGGAAAGGCCATTGCGACGGGCCTCGCACAGGCGGCGACGGTGATAGCGCAGGACACAGCGCGAACGCTCGTCGCCCTGCCGGATGGCAGAGTCATCGCCGAGCGCGCGCTCGGCGTCGATCAGTTGACCGGACAGGTCACTGCCCATGCGCCGTGACCGCCGAACTGCCGCGCGCGGTTTCGCGCTCATCGAAGCCATCGTCGCCATTGCGATCGTCGGAACGGCCATCGTTGCAACGATCGCGATGGTTTCGCAGTCTCTTCACGCGATCGAGACAGCGCGAGCCGCGGACAAGCGTACGGCAGCCGCGTCGCGAGCGTTGGAGCGTGCCGCCGTCTTCAGCCGGGCCGAGCTCGAGGCGCGGCTCGGCACAACCGAGCATGCGGGTTGGACCCTCTCCATTGATAGACCGGCGTCGACGCTGTTCGTGCTCGCCGTGGCTGATACGAGCAGGGGAACGGTCCTGCTGCGCACAGCTGTCTATCGCCCGGAGGCGCCCGGTGCGTCGCCCTGAGCGCCGCGGCGTGATACTCATCGAGATGCTGGTTGCCCTCGCGGTCACCGGCATCGTCCTGGCGAGCGTGTCGCAGACCCTGATCGCCGTCGATGTGGCGGCGCGCGCGGCGATCGACGAGTCGCACCGCGCGGACAAAGCTGCGAACGGACCGCGGACTCTGCGCGAACTCGCCTCGCAACTCGAGCCGAGCAGCGATTCGTCAAGGCAGTTCAGCGGCAACGAGGCGCACGCCGTTTTCCAGACCTGGTGCCGCGTCCCCGGCGGTTGGAGCGAGCGGTGCCTCGTCGAACTTTCAATCGGATCTGACGAGGGCCGCGTCGCGCTCTTCGCCACCACCACGCCCGGCCTCACGCTGCCACTGGTGAGCGGCGCGCGGTCGGTCGAGCTGCGGTATCTCGACGTGAGCGGCGGAGACGGCCAGCGCTGGCTCCGCGCATGGGGCGCCGGAATTCTTGCCCCTTTTGCACTGGGTGTGATAATCGATGGCGACACTGCCGTCATCCGCATCGGCGAGCGCGGATGATGCTCCGCTCCAGGCGCGAAGGTTTCGTGCTCGTGTCGGTGCTGTGGGTGGTAGTCACAGTCGCCGTCGCGGCGACGCTGGCGATGGTCATCTCTCGTGAAGTCGTCGGCGCCGCGACGAACCGGAAGTCGCTGACCGAGAGCGAGTGGAATGCTGAAGCGTGCGCGGAGCATGGGAGATCGATAATTGCAGCGGCGCTCGCGGCGTCCACGCCGGGGCCCGCAGGCGGTACATCCTGGGCGTCTCTCGATTCCGTGCTGGCTCTCGCTGGCGGAGTAGACGGCGCGCGGTGCACAGCGCGGCTGGAGCCCGTCGGGATTGCCGTGGACGCCAATGAGGCGGGCGGGGATCAACTGCACCGGCTGTTCGTCGCCCAAGGGTTCGCGGACCTTGACGCGCGAGCACGAGCCGACGCGCTGCTCGACTGGCGCGATGAAGACGATGAACAGCGGCCGTTCGGTGCCGAACGTGCATGGTATCAGGCGGCAAGCCGGGTGCTGCCTCGCAACGCACCTGTTGGCGACCGACTCGAGCTGAGTCAGGTGCGGGGCCTGGACACACCTGCATCGCGCGCCCACCTGACGACGGAGCCGGGCCGCATCTGCATCAACCACGCGCCGGCTCCCGTGTTGCTGTCTCTGCCGGGGTTTGGCGCTGAGGTGGTCGAGAGCATTCTCGGGCGACGCGCGCGAGGTGAGCGCATCGCTTCCGTGATGGTGTTGGCGGGCAGCATTTCATCAACGGCGCGCGATTCCGTGTTTGCGCACTTTATGGAGCTGTCGACGCTCACGACGACCGAACCCGATGCGTGGCTGCTGATCGCCGAAGGCTCGGCGGGATCGCCGCGAGTCGCCACGACCGTTGAGCTGAAGCTCGCCAACGCCGGCATTCGTGCGGCCGTGGTCCGGAGACGCCAGCCGTGAGAGCCGCGCGAATGGGCATCGGGGTGGGGTCCATGGCAGTGCGCGCACTGCTCGTGCGACGCGGGCAGATAACGTGGGTCGCTCAGCGTCCGATCGCTTCGCCCGACGACATTCGTGACGCGATTCGCATCCTCGTCGGCAGCGCGCCCTCGCAGAGATGGAGGCGTACTCGCGTTCATGTGGCATTGGGGCCGAGCGTGGTGCAGGTTCGCGAGTTGACCAACCTCCCTCCCGCGAAGGATGCGCGAACCTTGTCGCGCATTTTGAAGGAGAACCAGGGTCGCTTTTTCCTGCGAAACGGGATTCCGCTGGTGACGACGGACGTCGTCATTACCGGAAGCGCGATCTTTGGCGCCGCCGCTGAGCGACCGGTCCTCGACGCTATCAGCGACGGCTGCAGAGACGCGGGCGCGTCGGTATCATCGATCGTCCCGGCGTGCTTCGCACTTCGCCGCGCAGTAGAGCGCGGTGGGTTCACGTGGCGCGACGGTGCGTTCTCTGTCGAAATATCCGGCGAGCACGA